>JANNEY010000650.1:0-10385 GCA_031379235.1 Opitutaceae bacterium
CGCGTTGGGGTCAACGCGTTCCACCCCCTGCCACTCTCCTTGCCGCGAACCAGCGCACTGTCATCGCTTTTGCTCCGCCCAAGTCCGCCGCGCCCATTTCGTTCGCGCCGTCTCCCGTCGTCGAGAAGATCACGCCTGAGGCACTGCGCGAAGCCCTCTCCTGGCAGGAGCGCAAACTCGTGTTTTCCGAAACGCCGCTGCGCGACGTCGTCGCGCAATTCAACCGCCGCAATCGCCTCCAACTCGTCCTCGGCGACGCCGCAGTGGCCGAGCGCCCGGTCGGCGGCACCTTCGCCGCCGACAACGTCGAGGGCTTTGTCCGCCTGCTCGAAGGCAGCGGCACGATTGCGGTCGAGCGCCGCGATGAAATGACGGTGGTCTTGCGCGCGGTGCGTTAGCCCGGAAATTTTACACTCATGTTTGTCATCGCGAGCCCGAGGAACGAGGGCGTGGCGATCCAGCTAGCTGGATTGCTTCGTCGCTGCGCTCCTCGCAATGACAAGACTTGGAGTGGGTGGGTAACAGGGTGTAGCGGTTTCACGCGTAAGTGTGAAATTTCCGCCACTTGCGGCGAAAAATCATGCGCATGCGGATAACCCGTTTCGTCCGACGCTGCGTCTCAGGGGTGTTCCCACTGTTCCTGTTGATGAAACCCCTGATTTCCACCGGCTCGGCCGCAGCGTTTGCCGCGTTTTCTCTGGCGTGCGCGCTGGCGCCCGTGCAGGCCGGTGAAGTTGCGCGCAAAAGCTACGACATCGCCCGCGGCGATGCCGCGAGCACGTTGAAGCGTTTCGCGGATGAGTCCGGTCGGCAGGTGGTGTTTTTGGTCGATGCCGTCCGCGGCGTGACGACCAATCCAGTGCGGGGCGAGTATACCGTGCGGGAGGCGCTGCAACGCCTCGTCGCCGACACCGGACTGGTCGTCGCCGAGGACGCCAAGTCGGGGGCTTTGATGGTGAACCGGGCGGCGAGCGAGGAATCGCCCGCCGCAAAATCAAAATCAACTCAGGCACCGACAACCAAGAAAACTTCCCAACCAACTCCCATGAAAAAACAAAACGTCTTCAGTGTGCTCGGAGCATGGCTCGCCCTCGCCGTATCCTCGACCCAAGCCCAGGTGCCGGCCGCCCCGGAAAACACCGGCACGCTGCAGGGTCGCGTGCTCAACGAGCGCAATGCCCAGTATGTCGAGGGGGCCCGCATTTCGATCGAAGGCACCGGCCTCGTGACGCTCACTGACGCCGAGGGCAATTTCCGCCTGACGCAGGTGCCGACGGGCGCGGTGAAGGTGCAGACGTTTTACACGGGCCTGCCGCGCGACGTGCGCTCCGCTGAAATTTCGGCGGGCAGGGCCACCGAACTCACGATTGCTCTGGGCGCGCAGCCCAAGAGCGGCGACGTCGTGCAGTTGGCCCAATTTCAGGTCTCCTCCTCGCGCGAGATGGACGCCTCGGCCTTGGCCATTAACGAGCAGCGGTTCGCGCCCAACATCAAGCAGGTCGTCTCGACGGAGCAGTTTGGCAACGTGGCCGAGGGCAACACCGCCGAGTTCCTGAAATTTCTGCCCGGAATCACGATCAGTTACACCGGTGGCAATGCCCGGGGCATCTCGATCGACGGCGTTCCGTCCGACTATGTGCCGGTCACGATCGACAGCTTCAATCTCGCCTCCGCCGACGGTGGCAGAACCAACCGCACGGTCATGGCGGACATGGTTTCGATCAACAATCTCTCGCGCATCGAAGTGCTCAACACCCCCACGCCCGAGTCTCCGGCCTCCGCGCTGGCGGGCACGGTGAACATGGTGACGCGCAGTTCCTTCGAGCGCGCCAAGCCCTTATTTCAGTCCAACGTCTATTTCAGCATGCGCGACAACGCGAAGAGCTTCAGCAAGGCTCCGGGGGCCAAGCCGAGCCCGACGCGCAACGTTTATCCGGGATTCGATTTTTCCTACTCGGCGCCGGTGAACAAGAAGTTTGGTTTCTCAATTTCGGCCGGCGACTCCACCAGCTATTCGGCGCAGGATCGTTCGCAGGCGACCTGGCGCGGCACAGGCGTCGCCACCGCCGGCACGGCCTTTCCGGCGACCGCGTTTTCGCAGCCCTATTTGTCGGCTTATCGGGTGGAGGATCAGCCCAAGATCACGACGCGCAAATCCCTGGCCGGCTCCGTTGACTTCAAGTTGTCGGCCAATGACCGCGTTTCCGTGGGTTTCCTGTATTCCTCCTTCGATGTGCAGTTCGTGCTGCATTCGCTGACGTTCAACCCCGGAGCGGTTCAGGCCGGCGGCTTCTCCTCGACCTTTGTCCGCGGTGCCGCGGGTGCGGGCAACGTCTCGATGATCCACAACGAGCGAAATCGTTTCAATCGCACCTATATGCCCAGCGTCGTGTGGAAACACCAGGGACCCGAGTGGAAGGCCGACCTCGGCTTGGGTTACTCATCGGCGACGGACGACAACCACGACACCAACAAGGGGTATTTCCGCGCGGTCAATGCGATTCGCAGCGGCCTGACCGTGTCGTTTGACGATGTCACCTACCTGCGTCCCGGCACGATCACGGTGAAGAACGCGACTGGTGCCGACGTGAATCCTTACCTCATCGCCAACTATGCCCTTACTTCGGCGACGAGTCAGCAGAACGCCACCCACGACACGCAGAAGACCGCCTACGGCAGTGTGAGCCGGAAGCTCCCGACGAAAATCCCGGTGACCTTGAAAGCAGGATTCAATCTCCAGGAGGGCGTGCGCGATATCACCGACGACTCCGCGACCTTCACCTACGTCGGAGCGGACCGCGTCGCCAGCACCACGCCCGTCACCGGCGATGACTTGCTCGCGCCCTTTTTCGATCCGGTCTTTTCGCAGCGCGTGCTGCCCTACGGCTTTCCGGCCTCCGAGGCCCCCAGCAATCGCAAGGTGTGGGAGCACTCCAAGGCGCAGCCGACCTACTTCACGACCAACGCCAACACGATCGCGCGCAACCGGGCGGCGACTTCGAAGTTTGCCCGGGAGCAGGTGGTGGCTCCCTACCTGCGCTCGGATTTCGACTTCCTCGACCAACGCCTGAAGATCGTCGCCGGCGTGCGCGGAGAAAAAACTAAGGTTCAGGCCCAGGGACCGCTGACGGATCCCAGGAGAAGCGCCAACGGGATCGAACGCGGGTCCACGACTGAAAAGACCTACGACAAACTTTTCCCGAGCCTCAACGCGAGTTACGCCATCCGGGAAAACTTGATCGGGCGTTTAGCCACCTCTGAGTCCATCGGCCGGCCGGACTACAATCAATATGCGGGCGGCCTGACGTTGCCGGACACCAGCGCCGGCGATGGCCCGACGAATCGGATCGTCGTCAACAACGTCGATATCAATCCGTGGTCCGCCAAGTCGCTCGTCCTGCGTCTGGAGCATTATTTCGAGGGCGTCGGCGTGGTATCGGTGGCGGCGTTTCGTCGCGACGTGCGAAACTTTTTTGGCAGCACCGTGCGGGCGGCCACACCTGAATTCCTCGCGGCCTACGGTCTCGATCCGAACGCCTACGGCCGCTACGGAGTTTCGACCCAATTCAATATTCCGGGCACGGTGCGCTTCGAGGGCGTGAGCTTCAACTACCGCCAGAGTCTCACCTTTCTCCCCCATTGGGCCCGCGGTTTCGAGGTGTTCGCCAACGGCACTTCCCAGCGCGCGGTGGGCGATACGGGCGGAAATTTCGCCGGCTACATCCCGCGCAGCGGCAGTGCCGGCCTCAGCTTCACCCGCGAAAAATACAACCTGCGGGTGAATGCGAATCATCGCGGCCGCACGCGGCTGAACGCGGTAGCGGCGGGTGCCAGCATCGAGCCCGGCACGTTCAACTGGCAGCCGCCCTCCACGTTCGTCGACGTGATCGGCGAATACACCGTGCGCAAGAATCGCTCGGTTTATGCCAATCTGCGCAACGTCACCGACCAGGGGGCGACGACGGAAATCTACGGCCCCAGCACGCCACGCAACGCCCGGTTTTTCCAAACCACCAAGTATGGCTCGCTGTGGACGTTTGGCGTCAACTGGTCGCATTGAGGCCCCGTTGCCGCGCATCCTGACGGTCGACGCTTTGCTTCGGCCCATCCTCATCGCCGACCGAGGAATTTCGCCACCGTCAGACCAATGTCCGTGGCGATCTGTCGCAGCCAGCGGTGGCGTAAAACGTAGGGTCGTTGCGCCACCGCTGGCTCGCAGGATTGCACTCCAAATTTCGATGCCGACGTCAGTCTTAGCGGCATCCATTGATTACCCTTGGCGGCCACCACGATCACGGCACTTTTCTGCGTCACCAACGGCAGGCTTGCGACCCGACGAGCGAGCCCTAGCGTGAGCGCATGAGCCAGATGCAGCGAATCACCTTCAACCCGAACCAATGTGGCGGTCGGCCGTGCATTCGGGGCATGCGCATCCGCGTGAAAGATGTGTTGGACATGCTGGCCAGTGGTGCGTCGGAGGCGGAGATCCTGGAAAGCTATCCCTACTTGGAACGTGAAGACATTCAGGCGGCATTGGAATACGCGGCGCGCCAGGTCGATCATGCCGTCCTTTCGCTGGCGAAGTGAAATTCCTGATTGATGCCCAGTTGCCGCCTGCACTTGCAGGGTGGCTGCGTGAAGCGGGTCATGAAGCCAGCCACGTCGAAGACGCCGGACTCCGCGAGGCCGACGATGGAGCAATTTGGGCTCACGCCTTGAAGGCGGGCGCGATCATCGTCACGAAAGACGAAGACTTTGCCGCGCGATCAATGCAGACGGAAAGTGCCCCGACGATTGTATGGCTCCGCGTGGGCAACACGACCAACCGCGTGCTGCGCCTGTGGTTTGAAGCTCGTCTCGCGGGGATCGTGCAGCTGGCCGGACAGCAGCACCGCTTGATCGAAGTGATCTAGTCGAAACCCGCGAAAGCCCACGCACCGGGGCCAGCCGAACGGGATTTGGCTTTGGGGTTTGGGGTCAAGCGTTGGACGCGTCCCGAGATTTCCTCCAGCTGCCCTCTCGTGCACCGAACGCCAAATCACGGCCGTTGCACTTCGCCCCCTCATTTCCCCAGCGCAAACAGCTTCGTGCCCGTGCGGACGAAGAGGTTGCCCTGCGAGATGGCGACGCTGGAGCGGTGGCGCGTGCCGTCGCCGTCGTCTTTGAAATTCGCGGTGTGGAGGAGCCTGAACTCGCTGCCGCCGGCTTGGATCACGAACACGTCGGCGTCGAAATTCATCACGTAGAGTTTGCCGTCGGCCGCGGTGGGCGAGGCTTGGAAGACGGATTTGCCGCCGAGATCGCCGCTCCACACGACGGCGCCGTCGGCGGGGTTCACGCAGTAGAGTTTCTTTTTCGTGCCGTTGAGAATGTAGAATTTCCCCTCGTAAAAGAGCGGCGTCGGCACATCGGAGTTGAGATCGCGTTCTTTTTTCGTCGGCGCGGCCTCGGTGGCATCCTCGGTGGGTTGCACGTGGCTCTGCCACGCGAGGTGCTTGTTCGAGAGCGTGCCGCTGCCGCCGGCGTTCACGGCGTAAACCGGAGCGTTCTTGGGCCCACACGCGAGGATCACCTTGCCGTCGGTGGCCGGCGAAGGCACGAGGCGCCAGTGGCCGATCCGCGTCGGGTTCCACGTGCCCCAGCGCCAGAGTTCACGGCCGGTCGTGGGTTCATGGCCCGTGATGGCGTCGCCGCCGACCACGACGAGTTCCGCGCGGCCGTTGTGAACGAACGGCAGGGGCGTGCTGAAGGCCTCGCGCGATTCGGCGACTGCGTCGGACGGGCGGACGTGGCGCCAGAGGTCTTTCCCGGTCGCCGGGTCCATCGCGAGGAGGAAGGATTCGTTGCCGGTGGGTTTGCCGTTGCCGCGCACCGCGACGTCGCGCTGCAGCACTTGCATGATGAGTCGGCCGTCGTGCAGCAGCGGGCTGGAGGAGAAGGTCCACTGAAAGGCGAACGGCCCGAGGTTGCGCTCCCAGAGTTTTTTTCCCGCCACATCGAAGGCGACGAGATCGCCGGTGCCGAAGAAGAACACGGCGACCTTGCCGTCGGTCACGGGCGAGGGGGAGCAGGAGTTGGAGTATTGGCCGTCGGTGGTGAACGCGCTGATCTCCGCGCGCCAGAGTTGTTTTCCCGTGCGGCGGTCGAGGCAGAGGGCGGACTGCTTGCCGGTCTTCGTGTCGCCGGCGGTCGCAAAAACGCGGTCGCCCCAGATCACCGGCGTGGCCGCCGACATGCCCGGCATCTCGACGGCCCACTTGACGCCTGCCGTTTTGCTGAAGGTGGCGGGGAGATTTTTTTCCGGGCTGGAGCCGTTGTGGAGCGGCCCGCGCTAATTGGACCAGTTTTCGGCGTGCAGGGCGGTAGTAGCGAGAGCCAAGGCGAGGGGGAGGAGGCGGCGGATCATGGGGAGGTCTGGTTTTTTGGAGAGCCGCTCGTGGTCAAGGATCTTGGGTGGTAATCGGGAAATTGCCGAGCGTGCGCTTGGCGACCGGCGGGACGGGATTCGGGTAGTGGCGCTGCCGCCACGCTTCGTGCTGGGCGGTGAGCTCGGCGACTTTGGCGGGATTTTTTTCGGCGAGGTTGCGGTCTTCGCCGATGTCGTCGGCGGGGCGGTAGAGGCGGGCGGTTTTCTCCCACGCGCGTTTCACGAGTTTCCAGTCGCCGTCATGCACGGCGTAGTTCTGTTGGTTTTCCCAGTGGAGCGCGCCTTGGCGCACGAAATTTTCGCCGCGAAGCAGCGGCAGGAGCGACTGGCCATGAATCTCGTGGTTGGCGGCGGGCTTCACGCCGGCGGCGTCGAGCAGCGTGGGGAGAATATCCATCGTGATCGCGTGGCCGGGGCGCACGGTGCCGGCGGGAAGTTTGCCGGGCCAGCGCGCGAGAAACGGCACGCGGGTGCCGCCTTCGGTCAGGCCGAATTTGTAGCCGCGGTGCGGGCCGTTGGAATAATCGGCGCCTTCGGGGCCGTAGGAATTCAGCTCGGCGGTGGGACCGTTGTCAGAGGTGAAAACGACGAGGGTGTTCGGCGCGATCTTGAGTTCGTCGAGCGTCGCGAGCACTTGGCCGATGCCGGTGTCGAGCTGCTCCACCATTGCGGCATAGATGGCGAAGAGGCCGCGGTCGGGAAAGCGTTTGCGGTATTTCTGCACGAGGTCGACGGGCGCTTCGAGCGGGTAGTGTGGGGCGTTGAAAGCGAGGTAGAGGAAGAAGGGCTTGGCACTGGCGGCATCGCGGCGGATGAACTCGACGGCTTTGGCGGCGAGCTCGTCGGTGTAGTAGCCCGTGACCTTGATCGGCGTTTCGTTGTGATAGGTTTCTTTCGGACGCCAGAAGCCGGGCGTGCCGATGAGGGAGCCCCAGAATTCGTCGAAGCCGTGCGTGCGCGGCCAGTTTTTCTCCGCGTGGCCGAGGTGCCATTTGCCGACGAGGTTGCTGCGGTAGCCGGCCGGCTTGAGGGCCTCGGGGATCGTGATCGCGGCGTGATCGAGGGCGAGAATCGGGACGTTGCCGCGGGCGTCGGGGCTGGCGAGTTCGGGCACGCCGACGCTGTGCGGATAGCGGCCGGTCATGAGCGCGGCGCGGGTGGGCGAACACATCGGCGCGGAGGAGCGGTAGTGCGTGAGCTTCACGCCTTCCGCGGCGAAGCGGTCGAGGTTGGGCGTATCGATTTTCGAGCCGTCGTGGCCGAGGTCGGCCCAGCCGAGATCGTCGGCGAGGATGACGATGAAGTTGGGCTTGCGCTCGGCGCCGGGGGCGAGCGCACCGATCAGTGAGGCAAACAAAACGACCAGACGAAGCAGGGGCAGGAGGCTCATGGGAGGATGCGGTAGGGAAGGGTGAGGTGCGTCGGGCGCCCAAGCTTCGACGAGGCGGCCGCGCCGCAGCGCGGAGTCTGCGGTGGCAGCGATCAGGCGCCGAGGCCGGCGGGGCGTGCGCGCGCCTGCGCCACGATGGCGAGGAGCGCGCCGAAATCTTCGTCGCGGGTGCGGCTCTCGATCGTGACGTCGAACTTGGCGGCTTCGCGCAACTCGGCCTCGGCCGTGGCGAGGCGACGCGCGATCTCGTCGTCGAGGTCTTTGGCGCGCTCGCGCATCCGCGCGACGAGGCGCTCGTGATCGACGACGATGAAGATCGTGGTCATCGCCCGGCGCAGGTGGGCGTCGGTGTGCGCGACGCCGCGCAGGCTCTCGACGCCCTGCACGTCGATGCTCATCACGAGATCTTTTCCGGCGGTGAGCGGATCGAGCACGCTGGATTTCAACGTGCCGTAAAGCCGATCCTCGCGATCGCCATGCACCTGTGCCCACTCGAGAAATTCGCCGGCGGCGACGCGACGACGAAACTCGGCGGGCGCGAAGAAGTGGTAGTGGACGCCATTGATTTCACCGGCGCGCGGCGCACGGGTGGTGGTCGTCACGACGCGCGAAAACTCCGGTCGCTCCAACACCAGCCGATCGCAGAGCGTGCTTTTGCCCGAGCCGGCGGGGCCGGCGATGACGAGGAGCACGGGAGCGGGCATGCGCGGTGGTCAGTAGGTGAACGCCACGGCGGCAAGTAGCGCCCCATAGGTGGTCAGCGCGCCACCGACCGCCCGGGTGCGGGTGGGCATCGCCAGCATCCACCCGAAGAAATCCCGCAGCCGCCAGGGCTGGGCCGCGAGCCAGATGGCGGCCGTGATGCCGAGGTAGACGGCGATCTTGTAGAGCACGATCTGGGCATGTTCGAAATTCATGTAGCCCGCATCCAGCAGCGGCATCGCGCCCACCAGCACGAGCGCCGCGAGCCCGCGCACGGCGAGAAATTCGCGCATGTAGATCAGCGACAGCACCGCGATAAGCGCGAACGCCGCCAGCATGTAGGATTTGGGAATGATCAGGTCGGCTTCGCCGAGGTGCGCGATGTTGTAGATGAACCACGCGGCCCCGATGGTGAAGAAGACGTTGCCCGCCGCCGTGGAGCGCGGCAGCGTCCGCAGCATCGCGGCGTAACCCGCGCTGTTGAGCAGCAGCGGCAAGCCCAGCGCGATCAGCAACAGACCGGGGATGAGGGTGGCGAGAAGGAGGGACATGGGCGGAAAAGTTGAAAGATGAAAGCTGAAGGTTGAAAGCACTGATCGTCGCAGCGCTCAGGAGGGTTCGGGTCTTTCAACTCTCACCTTTCAACTTTCAACTCCGGCGAGCTGCAGCTCGCCGTAAAGCGTGCTCACGCTCGCGCGCTCGATCTTGAGCGGGACGATTTGGCCGATGAGGCGCGGGTCGGCGGCGAAGACACACACCCGGTTGCCGCGCGTGCGGCCGGTGAACCGCTCGCCGCTCTTGTCGCGGCCCTCCACGAGCACGTCCTCGACGGTGCCGACCATCCGGGCGGTGTGGCGGAGGGAGTTTTTTTGGAGAACATCGAGCAGGACTTGGTTGCGGTGTTCCTTCACTGCGTCGGGCACTTGATCGGCGAGTTCGGCGGCGGGCGTGCCGGTGCGGATCGAGTATTTGAAGACGTAGGCCATGTCGAAATCGCAGGTCTCAAAAAGGTCGCGCGTCTGGGCAAAGTCCTCGTCCGTTTCGCCGGGGAACCCGACGATCACATCGGTAGAGAAATACATCTCGGGCTGCACCGCACGCAGCGCCTCGACGATCTCGCGGTAGCGGTCGCGGGTGTAGGGGCGGTTCATGGCGCGCAGGATGCGGTCGCTGCCACTCTGCATCGGCAGGTGCACGTAACCGCAGAGTTTCGGCAACCGGCCATAGGCGGCAACGAGATCGTCCTTGAAGCCGCGCGGGTGGGGTGAAGTGAAGCGGATGCGTTCGATGCCGGCGATGGCGTGAACCTTTTCTAGCAGTTGCACGAAAGGCGTGACGCCCCCGGTGTGCGTGTAGTCGCGCCGGCCGTAGCTCGTGACGATCTGGCCGAGCAGCGTGACTTCGCGGACGCCGCGTGCGGCGAGCTGTTCGCACTCGCGCACGATGTCATCCATCGGCCGCGAGCGTTCGTCGCCGCGGGTTTTCGGGACGATGCAGAAGGCACAATCCATGTTGCAGCCCTGCTGGATCGAGACGAAGGCGCTGACCTGCCGCTCTTCGTCCGGCTCGGGTGCAACATGATCCTTGATCGTGTTTTGCGAGCCGGCCTCCTCCGCGATATCGACGATGGTTGCACCGATGGGAACGCCGGCCTCGCGGGCGGCGCGGAGGTTGTCCAGGTAGTCGGGCACCTGATGGAACTTCTGGGTGCCCACAATCAGATCGAGATCGGGCAGTTGATCGAGGAGCGTCGCCCCGCGGTTCTGCGCCATGCAGCCGAGGATGCCGAGGATGAAGTCCGGCTGCTTTTTCTTCCGCTGCGCGAGGTAGCCCGCCTTACCGATCGCCTTTTGCTCCGCGGCGTCG
>JANNEY010000655.1:0-2805 GCA_031379235.1 Opitutaceae bacterium
GGGGGGGGGGGGGGGGGCCCCCCCCCCCCGCGGGGGGCGGCGGCCGGGGGGGGCCGCCCCCCCCCCCCGCCCTACAAGAAGGCATGAGTGCTATCGCCAAACTTCCGCGTTGGGCCGAGCTCGTGCTGCTGCCGCTCGTGAATCTCACGATGGCGCTGCTGCTCTCGGGGTTGATCGTGCTGCTGCTCGGCGAGAGTCCGTGGACCGCATTCAAGCTTATGCTCTCGGGCTCGCTCGGCTCGCAGGAAGGAATCGGCTACACGCTTTATTACGCGACGAACTTTGTGTTCACGGGGTTGGCCGTCGCGGTGGCGTTTCACGCCGGGCTGTTCAACATCGGGGCGGAAGGCCAGGCCTACGTCGGTGGACTCGGCTCAGGCTTGGTGGCGCTGTGGCTGGGCGACGTGCCGACGCTGGTCGTGCTGCCGCTCGCGATTTTGGCCGGGGCGCTGTTTGGCGCGGCGTGGGCGTTTCTACCGGCGTGGCTGCAGGCGCGGCGCGGCAGCCATATCGTGATCACGACGATCATGTTCAACTTCATCGCGGCGGCGCTGATGACCTATCTGCTCGTGAACGTGCTGATCAAGCCCGGCCAGCAGTCACCGGAGACGCGGGAGTTTGGCGCGAATGCGTTCATGCCGGCGGTGCATGAGTTGCTCGCCAAGATCGGGGTCACGTTTGCGGCGACGCCGTTCAACCTCGCCTTCGGACTCGCGTTGATCGCGGCGGCGTTGGTGTGGGTTTTTATCTGGCACACGCGCTGGGGTTTTGCGCTGCGTGTCGCTGGTCAGAATGCCACCGCGGCGGTATACGCGGGCATCGTGCCGTCGAAAATCATCGTGGGCTCGATGTTGCTCTCGGGCGCGCTGGCGGGATGTCTCGGACTCAACGAGCTGCTCGGCGCGCAGCACCGCATTTTGATCGATTTCGCGGGCGGGGCGGGGTTCGTCGGCATCGCGGTGTCGCTCATGGGGCGGAACCATCCGGTGGGCATTGTCGTCGCGGCGATCTTGTTTGGCGCGCTCTATCAGGGTGGATCGCAGCTCTCGTTTGATTTGCCGAAGATCAACCGCGACATGGTCGTGGTGATCCAAGGGCTCGTGATTCTACTGTGCGGCGCGATGGAGAATGTATTTCGCACGCCGCTGGCGAAGGTGTTCGCGATTTTCCAGCGTGAGAGCGCGCCGAAGTAACATGGAAACCTACACGCTCATCATCCTCCTGCTGGCCGCGACCATCCGCGTCGCGACGCCGCTGCTGTTGGCGGCTCTGGCCGGAATGTTCTCGGAGCGTTCCGGCGTGATCGATCTGGGATTGGAGGGGAAAATGCTCGGCGCGGCGTTTGCCTCGGCGGCGGTGTCGGCAATTTCCGGCTCGGCATGGCTCGGGCTCGGCGCGGGCATCGCGACGGCGGTGTTTCTCGCGCTGGTGATCGGCTTCGCGTGCATCACGCATCGGGGGAACCAGGTCGTCGCCGGCACCGCCGTCACGATCATGGTCGCGGGACTTGGCCCGACGCTCGCGCTCGCGTGGTTTAATCTCGGCGGCCACACTCCGCAGCTTGATGGGCCGGGGCAACGCTTCGTCGGGCTGGTTTGGCCGTGGTCACAGCCGGCGCGCGAGCATCCGCTGCCCGGCCTGCTTTACGCGGAGCTGCTGAGCGGTCACAATCTCATCGTCTACCTAGCGGCGGCGCTCGTGCCGTTGAGCGCGTGGGTGCTGTATCGCACGCGGTTTGGGCTGCGGCTGCGGGCCGTCGGAGAAAATCCGCACGCGGTCGAGACGGCGGGTATTTCCGTCAACGCGCTGCGCTACCGTGCCGTCATTATTTCCGGCGTGCTGTGCGGCGTGGCGGGTTCGTATCTTTCAACGGCGGCGAGCTCGGGCTTCGTGCGCGACATGACGGCGGGCAAAGGCTACCTCGCTCTGGCGGCGCTCATCTTTGGCAAATGGCGGCCGTGGCCGACGCTGGGGGCCTGCCTGCTGTTCGCGTTCACCGATGCGCTGGCGGTGCGGTTGCAGGGCGTGGCGTTGCCGGTCGTGGGCGTGATTCCCGTGCAGTTCATCCTCGCGCTGCCGTATGTGCTGACCGTGCTGCTGCTCGCGGGCTTCGTCGGCCGCGCGGTCGCGCCGCAGGCGATCGGTGTGCCTTATTCGAAGGAAAAATAAACTCCCCTCATGACGATCCAGGAACGCCTCGCGAAATATCTTGGCCGCACCCCCGACACCGCGCGCGCGGCTTTTGTCGCGCCCAACGCCACCGTGCTCGGCGATGTGACGCTCGGCCCGCGCAGCAGCGTGTGGTATGGCTGCGTGCTCCGCGGCGACATTAACTCCATCGTGATCGGCGAAGGCAGCAATGTGCAGGACGGCACCATCGTGCATCTCGCCGATGATCACGGCGTGCGCATCGGCAATTACACCACCATCGGCCATGCGGCGATCATCCACGCCTGTGACATCGGCGACGAATGCCTGATCGGCATGGGTGCGACGGTGCTCGACGGCGCGAAGATCGGCGACCGCTGCATCGTGGGGGCGAACGCACTCGTGACGCAGCGCTTTGTCGCGCCGCCGGGCTCGATGGTTCTCGGGGCACCCGCCAAGGTCGTGCGGCCGCTGACCGCGGAGGAACAATCGGGTTTGCGGCGTTGGGCCGAGAAATACATCGAAGTGGCGCGGGCGCACGCAGCCAGGTTATGAACGAGCGAATGCATGAGGCGCGAGCAGGAGCTCGCTGGCGGTCGATGCTCGACGTAGCGGCGGGCGTCCCTGCCCGCCGAGGCTTGACGAACGCCCTGAACC
>JANNEY010000002.1:0-20234 GCA_031379235.1 Opitutaceae bacterium
GCAAGGCAGCGGGGTTCGGCGACCCCGCCCTGCAACCGAGCCGAATTCCGCCGCCCGATCACTTCAGCATCTCGGTGAGCATCGGCTTCATCGCATCGGCCCAGAGTTGGTAGCCGGCGGTGTTGGGATGCAGCTGGTCGGGCATGATCGAGAACGGAATCTTGCCGTCCTGACCGAGGAACACGTCGTTGATGTTCAGAAAGCGGACGTTCACGCCGTCGTCGAGTTTGGCGAGTTCGACGTTCACAGCATTGATGATCTCAGTGCGGCGCGCGGCGTCAGTGATGGCGGAGTCGGTGATTTTGCCGGTGTTGTCCTTGCGGGCGCCGCGGGGAAAGACGGCGAGGAGGAGCACCTTGGTCCCGGGAATTTTGGCGCGGATCAGCTCGACGATTTTTTTGTCGGCGGCGGCGATCTCGGCGGCGGTGTGGCCGGTCGGGGCGGCGCCGGTGTTGTTGGTGCCGAGCATGAGGACGGTGACTTTGGGGGTGATGCCTTCGAGTTCGCCGTTCTCAATCCGCCAGATCACGTGCTGGGTCTGGTCGCCGCCGATGCCGAAATTGGCCGGCTGGTATTTGCCGAAGTAGGTTTCCCAAATGTGGGCGCGGGAAGCGGGCGCCCAGCCGGCGGTGATCGAGTCACCGATAAAGAGCACGCCAATCGGGCCGGCCTTGCCGCGGGCGAGGAAGGACTCGTGTGATTTGATGAAGCCGGCGTTGGGCACACCCGCGGCGTCGGCCTTGGCAATGGGCGCGGAGGCGTCGACTTTCTTGGGGGCTGGAGCGGGCGTCTGGGCGAAGGCCAGGGGCAGGAGAGCCGCGAGAACGAGGGCGGTGAGGGTGGGGCGGATGTTTTTCATGGGAAGGGAAAGGGTGAGGGCAAGGAAGACGCAGCGTCGAGCCGAGGGTGACGACGAGCGGCGAGGTTTATTTTTTCCGCTGTGACCAGAGATTGTCCACCGTGTAGAGCGCGAGCGCGGCCCAGATGAACGCGAAGCTGGTGGCGCGAGCGTGCGAAAACGGCTCGTGATACAGCCAGACGCCGAGGGCCAGTTGCACGCTCGGCGCGATGTATTGCAGCAGCCCGAGCGTCGAAAGCTGGAGGCGGCGCGCGCCGTAGGCGAAGAGCAGCAACGGCACCGCGGTAATCACGCCCGAGCTGAGCACGAGCACGTGCGTGCGGAAATCAACGGTGCCGAGCGCGCCGACGCCGTTGTGGTGTCGCCACAGGAGAAACGCGATCGCGGAGGGCGCGAGGAGCAGCGTCTCGACGGTCAGGCCGGTCACGGCCGGCAGCGGCGACTGCTTGCGCATGAGGCTGTAGCCGCCCCACGTGCAGGCCACGACCAGCGCGATCCACGGTGGCCGGCCGAGCTGCACGATCATCCAGACGACGCCGGTGGCGGCCAGCGCGATGGCCCACCACTGTGCGCGGCGGAGATGTTCGTGGAGCACGAAGCGCCCCGCGGCGACGTTCACGAGCGGCACGAGAAAATAACCGAGACTCGTCTCGACCACGTGGCCGGTGTTGACGCCCCAGACATAGACGAGCCAGTTGCCCGTGAGGAGCACGGCGCTAAGGCCGTTGATCACAAACGCGCGCCGCGTGTTGAGCGCCGCGCGCACCGCCTCGAAGCCACCCTGTGTGGCCACCACGGCGAGGAGCAATACCAGCGACCAAACCTGGCGATGGGCGACCAGTTCGACGGGGTCGACTCCGGCGAGCTCCTTCCAATACAGCGGGACGAGCCCCCAGAGAAAATAGCACAACGCGGCCGCCAACGCGCCCCGGGTCTGCGCGGGAGTGTGCTTGGCGGGATGGCTCACGCGGGGGGGGACCGTGGTTCGCGGATCCAGATGGTTAACGTTTCGCCGGCTGGGCCCGCCGCGCCGGTGCGCTACTGAGCGCTACGATCGGAGTGAACTATTTTGGGGCCTGAGCCGCGCGGGTGTAGCCGAAGCGTTCGCGAAATTCCGTCTCCGCCTGAGTCTTGGCGACATCAGCCAAAGTCCCTTTGGCCACGATCTCTGCGCTGCGCTTTTCAACCCAGCGACGACGGAAGCTCTCCTCGACGTCGGCTGAGATGGCCGTGGTTTCCTTGGCCGCTTTGGGCTTCTTGGAAAAAATGCAACCGCTCGCTTGAAAGGCGAGGACGGCGAGGGCGAGCAACAGCAAGTGCTTGGTCATGTGAAAAACTGGTTTAAATGTTGAGAAGACCCCCTGCAGACCGCGAGGGAAACTTTTTGTTTTCGCGCATCGGGTCGATTCTCACTCGTGTTTGCCCACATGAGCGATGAATCAACGGCGTCCCCTTCACCCCTTCGGTTGAAGCCTCGCCTCCGAATCCCTTCCGAGGCCGGAGCTGGGGCGAACGTTGTCACCGCCCCGGCCCCGCTGCCCGCGCCGGCGATGGAGCAGGCTACCGTGGCCGAGGTGCCGGCACCCGCGATCCGATTCAAGCCGCGTGTTCCCGTGGCGCCGCCGGCCAATGGCGCGGTGGCTCCCGCGCTGGTCGGCTCCGAAGTGGGGACGCCGGCTGTCATCGGGGAACCACCGAAATTCAAATTCAAAGCCAAGGGGGCCGAGTCTTCGGCCGCGGCTGCGAGCGCGCTCGCGGATCCGGGGGCGCAGTTGATTGGAGCGCTTCCGCCTCCTGCGCCGATGGTTTTTCCACCGAGCGAGCCTGCGCTGGCCCCGGTGCCATCGGCGGCGACGGGCCGCGTTCCTCGCTGCACGGTCCCGCCCTTTCCGGTTGTCGCCGGACCGGGCAGCAGCCGGACCAATCCCTCGATTCCGGTCCCCCATATCAAAGTGAAGGCTCGTGCGGTAGCGGAGCCGGAGACATTTGAAGATCAGGATTCGCCGCGAAAAGGCGTGCGCCGCTTGGTTTGGCTTCTGGTCTTCGCGGCGCTTGGCGCCGGGGGTTATTTTGGCTGGCCCTACCTGAAGCCGTATGTGGATCGATTCACCGCGCCGAAAGCCGGTGGCAGTTCGTCAACTTCCGCCCCGGGGCATACGCCTTCCGACACCCTGAATAAACTTGCTCACGCCCCGGCGGCCGCAATCGACAAGGCGCAGGAAGCACTCGCGGCGCGGCGTGCCAGTGGGCAGACGCGGGTCGATGCGGCGCTGACCGGAGAAGAAATCCCGGACAAAACGAAAGCCACCAAGCCGCCGGTCGCGGCGAAATCAAAGCCGGCCGTCCCGCCGCCGCCGGCCACGATGACTCCGGTCACCCCGGGTCTGGCCGCCTCCGTGCAGTTGGAAGCGGGGGCCGATGCGAGCCCTGAGTTTCGCACCTTTGTCGCCAACGCCAGGGTGAGCGGGGTTTTTCAAGGCGCGCCGCCCCGGGCCATGATCAACGGCAAACTCACGCGCGTAGGCGAGACTACCGAGCCAACGCTTGGGGTGATTTTCGAGGGTTTGGACACCGAGAAAAAGCAGCTCATTTTCCGGGACCGCTCGGGCGCGATTATTTCCCGGCGCTATTAGTCCGCTCTGGGTTTGGGGAGCGCCGGTCTTTAATCTCCTCGGCCGGAGCGTCAAAATGCGTCGCGGATCGCCCGTAGCATCTCCGGGTCCGTCACGACCCCGCGCACGCCGTTCACCACGAATTGGATTCCGATGCAGAGGATGAGAAACCCCATCACCTTCGAAAGGGCGTTCATGCCGTTGAGGCCGATGACGTGCACCACGCGTTCGGAAAGCGCGAGCGTGACATAGCTGATCACCGCGACGATCAGGATGCCGAAGATAATCGCGATGTAGTCGAGCCACTGGGTGGCCAGCGAGGTGAACCCAATCGTCACCGCGATCGAGCCAGGGCCGCTCAGCATCGGCATCGCGAGCGGGGAAAACGAAATATCGCGCTTGGCCCGGGCCGCCTCCTCATCCGGCGTATTGGTCGTGCGCGGGGGACCCATCAACATTCCAAAACCGATGCCCGCCACAAGCATTCCGCCCGCGATGCGCAGGCCTGGAATCGAAATGCCGAAAAATCTCATGATGAACGTGCCGCCCACGAGAAACACCACGAGGATCACCACCATGTAGATGCACGCCCAACGCAGCTGCTCCATGCGCCGCGCGTGCGAGTCACCGTCCGTGATCGCGAGAAAAGTCGGGGCCGAGGCGAGCGGGTTGATCATCGGCAACAACGCAACGATCGTGCCGAGGATCAATTCCCAGAAATGGCTGACGTTGGGCATGGCCGGATTTGTGGCGACCCCACGGCCACCACGCAACGTTCGGGGTGAACGGGAATTTCGTTTTCACCGGGTGGCAAGTGCGCTTCAACCACTCGCGCGGAATACCCTCCGCGCATCCCCTTCCATGAAACGATCCCCGCTTTGCTTCATCGGCGCGCTTGTTTTCGCGAGCCTCGCCTGCGCTCAAACGCCCCCGCCGCCGCTGCTCCCGCAGTCGCCCACGCTCAGTCGCACCCACATCGTCTTCGTGCTCGGCGGCAACCTCTGGAGCGTTCCCCGCGAGGGCGGCGAAGCCCGCCGGCTCGTCGCCGCCGATCCCGGCGTGGCGAGCGGGCCAATGTTCTCGCCGGATGGATCGCTCGTGGCGTTCACGGGCGAGTTCGACGGCAACCAGGATGTTTATGTCGTCCCCGCGACTGGCGGCGAACTGAAGCGCCTCACGTCGCATCCGACGGCCGACGCCGCGCTTGGCTGGACGCCCGACGGCAAGAGCGTGCTCATCCGCTCGCGGCGTGGAAGCTACTCGCGCTTCGACCAACTCTACACCGTGCCCGTGGGCGGCGGTTTTCCCACGGAGGTGCCCTTGCCGATGGGGGTGCAGGGCGCGTATTCCGCCGACGCGACCCAGCTCGCCTACGTGCCCACGTGGAATTTTCGCAACAGCCTCGGCGACTACATCGCGATCAAGAATTACCGCGGCGGAAAATTTGCCTCCATCTGGATCGCGCGGCTCAGCGACTCAGAGATCACGCACGTGCCGCGCACCGACTCCAACGACTTCAACCCGATGTGGGTGGGCGACCAAATCTATTTCCTCTCCGATCGCGCGGGCGCGATCACACTCTTCAGCTACGACACCAAATCCCGCGGCGTCACGCAGCTGATCAAGAACGACAGCTTTGATTTCAAGACCGCCGCGGCCGGTCCGGGCGCGATCGTGTATGAGCAGTTCGGCGCGCTGCATTTGTTCGATCTCGCGAGCGGGCGCGCGCGGCCGGTGCCGGTGCGGGTGACGGCGGACTTTCCGCAGCTGCGCCCGCGTCTTGAAAAGATCGGCCCGGCCCAGCTCCGCAACGCCGACCTCTCGCCCACAGGCGCGCGCGCGGTCTTCGAGGCCCACGGCGAAATTCTCACCGTGCCCGCCGAAAAGGGCGACGCCCGCAACCTCACGCGCACCACCGCCGTCGCCGAGCGCGATCCGGCGTGGTCGCCCGACGGGAAATGGATCGCTTATTTCTCCGACGCCAGCGGCGAATATGCGCTCCACCTCCGCGACCAGTCCGGTCTTGGCGCCGCCCGGGTGATCGCGCTCGGCGAGGAACCGTCGTTTTTCTACAACCTCGCGTGGTCGCCGGACGGCAAGCGCCTCGCCTACTCGGACAAGCGCGGAAACATGTGGCACCTCGAGCTCGAGGCGACGAAGCCGGCGAAGTTCGACACCGACACGGCGCAGCGCGGCGCGCGTCTCGCTTGGTCCGCCGACAGCCGCTGGCTCACCTACGAGAAGGAACTGCCCAACAACCTCTCCGCGGTCTTCGTCCACTCGCTTGAGACCGGCGCCACCACGCAGGTGACCGACGGTATGAGCGACGCGCTTTTTCCCAACTTCGATCGCAGCGGAAAATATCTCTTCTTCACCGCGAGCACCGATGTCGGCCTCACCTCCGGCGGCTCCAGCATGAGCCGTATTGCGCGGCCCGTGACCCGCGCCGTTTACCTCGCGGTCCTGCGCAAGGATCTGCCGTCGCCACTGGCGCCCGAGAGCGACGAGGAAAAGGACGACGCGAAGGACAAGGATAAGAAACCCGACGAAGTGAAAACCGCCGACGCGGAAAAGGCCGCCGACACTGACGCCGCGAAAGCAGACGCCAAGCCCGCCGACGCCGCCGCGAAGAAGAAGGACAGCAGCCCGGCCAAGGTCACGATCGACTTCGAGGGCCTCGGCCAGCGCATCCTGGCGTTGCCGCTGCCCGAGCGAAACTACGGCGCTCTCACCGCCGGTAAGGAAGGTGTTCTCTACGTGCTCGAGGGCCCGCAGATCTCCGGTGTGGGTGCGGCGAAGAACGTGTTGCAGCGTTTCGATCTCAAGACGCGCAAGACCGAGAAGATCCTCGATACCGTCGATCAGTTCATCCTCGCGGCCAAGGGGGACAAGATGCTCTGGCGCGCGGACAACAAGTGGTTCATCGCCGCCGCCGACAAGGCGCCCAAGGCCGGCGACGGCGCGCTCAAGTTCGACGGCCTCGAGGTCGAAGTCGATCCGCGCGCAGAGTGGCGGCAGATGTTCCGCGAGGTGTGGCGCCTCCAGCGGGACTTTTTCTACGACCCCAACCACCACGGGATGAACCTCGCGCAATTGGAGAAAATCTACGCGCCTTTCCTCGACGGCCTCGTGAGCCGCACCGACCTCAACTACCTCTTTGCCGAGATGCTCGGCAATCTGAGTGTGCAGCACCTCTACGTCAGCGGCGGCACGAAGCCCGAGACGAAGACGGTGAGCGTCGGCCTGCTCGGCGCCGACTACCGGATCGCGGAGGGGCGCTATCAGTTTGCGCGGGTTTTCGACGGCGAGAACTGGAACCCGTCGGCGAAGGCGCCGCTCACGCAGCCGGGCGTGAGCGTGAAGGCCGGCGAATTTCTTCTCGCCGTAAATGGCCGCGAGCTCACCGCAGGCGACGAGGTGTTTGCCTTTTTCCTCGGCGCCGCGACGAAACAAACGGTGCTGCGCGTCGGCCCTACTGCCGACGGCACCGGGGCGCGTGACGTGACCGTCGTGCCGGTCGCGAGCGAGAGCTCGCTGCGCAACCTCGCGTGGATCGAGGGCAACCGCCGCAAGGTCGACGAGTTGAGCGGCGGCAAGCTCGCCTACATCTACGTGCCCGACACCGCGGTGCCTGGCTACACGAGTTTCAACCGCTACTTCTTCGCGCAGTCCGGCAAGCAGGGCGCGGTGATCGACGAGCGCTTCAACGGTGGCGGCTGGCTCGCCGACTACATCGTCGAACTGCTCCAGCGCCGGATGCTCAGCAGCAGCACGACGCGCGAGGGCCATATAGTGCATTCGCCCGTCGCCGCGATCTTCGGGCCCAAGGCGATGATCGTAAATGAATTTGCCGGCTCCGGGGGCGATGCATTGCCGTGGTATTTCAAGAAATCGGGGCTCGGCCCGGTGATCGGCATGCGCACCTGGGGCGGACTCATCGGCATCGGCGGCTACCCGCCGCTCATGGACGGCGGCAGCGTGACGGCGCCGCACTGGGGCATCTTCGGCCTCGACGGCCAATGGGAGATGGAAAACCACGGCCTCGCCCCCGACATCGAGGTCCAGCACGATCCGAAGCTCGTGCGGCAGGGCCGGGATCCACAACTCGAGCGCGCCGTCGCCGTCGTGCTTGAGGCGCTGACGAAAAATCCGCCGGTCACTCCGCGGTTGCCTGAGTTCCCGAAATTCACCCCGCGCATCCCGGCGCAGAAGCCGTAGCCGGTGGAGCTCGCGGCTCCCAACGCGTCGGTTGGGCCGGGGCGGATGGCGTGAAAGCGCGTTGCGGGCAACGCGCTCCAGCTTCACTCACCACACCTCGACGGGACCTTTGGGCACTGGAATCGAATCGCGCGCGAAGCTCGCTGGATCGTCGGGGTCGCGCATGAATGACGCGACCATCGGCGCGGGCGCGAATTTCGTCTGCAGTTCGCCGCGCTCGTCGAGGAATTGTGCGCGCCACGCGAGATACTCCGCGATTGCCGCCTCGAAATCGGCGCGCGACGTGATCGTGAGCATGCTGCGTTTGAGCGGCTTCGCCGGCCCGAAACGTTTCGCATACCACGGTGCGACCTTGCGGAAGAGCCGGCAGCCGTGCGCCTCGCCATAGAATTCGCAGTAGCGCTCGAAGTGCCGGCGCAGCACGCGCAGCCGTTCGGTGAACCCCGGCTCGGGCAAGAGTTCGCCGGTGCTCAGCAGATGGGCCGTGCGGCGGAAAATCCACGGATCGTAGAACGCGCCGCGGCCGATGCTCACGCCGGTGCAGCCGGTTTCGGCGAGCATGTGTTGCGCGGCTTCGGGCGTGGTGACGTCGCCGTTCCCAATCACGGGAATGGTTTTCACGGCTTCGACGACTGCGCGGATGCCAGCGAGATTGACGCTGCCCGAGAAACCCTGCGCCCGCGTGCGGCCATGCACAAAGATGGCGGCGACGCCCGTGTCTTCCAGCACGCGCGCGAGATCGGGTGCCGTCAGATTGTCGTCGTCCCAGCCGAGCCGCATTTTCGCCGTGACGGGAATTTTCACGGCCGCGATCATGCCGCGGACGAGCGCGGCGGTCTTATCGAGTTCGGTCATCATCGCCGAGCCGCCGCCGATCTTCGTCACCTTTTTCACGGGGCAGCCCATGTTGATGTCGACGGACTCGGCGCCGAGTTCCTGGCACATCACGGCGGCGTCGCGCATCTCCTCCGGCACGCTGCCGAAGAGCTGAATCGCGAGCGGCCGGTCCGCGGGCGAGGAGGCGACGAGCTTGAGCGCGGTGGGATTGCGCTCAAGCAGCGAGCGGGCGTTGACGAGATCAGTCGTGGCCCAGCCGAGCCCGCCGAGCTCGCGCACCGTGAGCCGCATGGGCAGGTTGGTGTAGCCCGCGAGCGGCGAGAGAAAGAGATTCGACGAAAGCTCGTAGGGACCGAGGCGCACGGGAAACTTCAATCAGGCAGCGATCCGTGGCCGGTTCAAGCAAGCGGTCAACGCGATCACCGTGGAGCAGCCAGCGCGGCTTTCATCCGGCGAATTGCCTCGACGAGGGTCGAGCGGGGGCAGCCGAAGTTGAGGCGGACGTGCGAGCCTTTCGCGGCGCCGAACATCGCGCCGTCGCTCAGGCCGACACCGTGCTGCTCAAAATGGGCCGTGGGATTTTCCAGTCCGAGGGCGGAGACGTTCAGCCAGAGCAGATAGGTCGCTTCGACCGGGGCTGCGACGCGCACGCCGGGCAGTTCGCGGGCGATCGCGGCGAGCAGATAGTCGCGGTTACCGCGCAGGTAGGCGAGGAGCGCCTGCCGCCACGGCTCGGAGTCGCGGTAGGCGGCTTCACAGGCGGTGAAACCCAAGCACGTGACTTCGGCGACGATGCCGGCCGTCGCGCGGATGAAGCGCGCGCGGCGCATCGCGTCGGGAATGATCGCAAGCGAAGTGCCGAGGCCGGGGACGTTGTAGGTTTTGCTCGGCGCCATCAGCGTGATCGTGCGCGCGGCAATTTCGGGCGAGAGCACGCTGGTGGGAATGTGCGGGAGCGCCGGATCGAGGATGAGGTCGCAGTGAATCTCGTCCGAGCAGAGGACGAGGTTGTGGCGTTCGCAGAATTCAGCGAGGCGCACGAGTTCGGCGCGACGCCAGACGCGCGCGAGCGGGTTGTGCGGATTGCAGAGGTAGAAAAGTTTTGTGCGCGGCGTGACGGCGCGTTCCAAGGCGTCCCAATCGATGCCCCAGCCGCTGCCGTCGTGCGCCCACGGCACGCTGACGCTGCCGCGCGCGCTGTTTTTCGGTGCGGACATGAACGGGGGATAGACCGGAGTGAGCGTGAGCACTTCCTCGCCCGGCTGGGCAAAGGCCTGCGCAACGACGTTGAGTCCGACCACGAGTCCCGGCAGCCACACGATCCACGTGGGGTCGATCTTCCAGCGGTAGCGCTGCTCCATGGCGGTGACGATCGCGTCGGTCGTCGATTTCACCGGCCGGGCATAGCCGAAAATTCCATGCTCCACGCGGGCGTGCAGCGCATCGATGATCGCGGGCGCAGACTTGAAATCCATGTCGGCCACCCAGAGCGGCAGCACGTCGCGGCCGGCGTATTTCTGCCATTTCTGGGAGTCGGTGCCACGGCGCTCAGGCGCGTGGTCAAAGTCAAAGGTGCTCATGAGGGCGAACAGCTCACAACGGATCGCCGCCTTAGCGCGACGATATTTCCCATCACCCTTGCACAGTGTGCGCCGCTTCTGCCCAGCGCAGTGGCGGGCACCGAATGCAAAGCGCGTGGTTGTCGCGGTTTGGCGTGGGCGCCGCAGCTGGTGCGGAGTGTGCAAAGGGTATTCTACGATCCGTTAACCACTAAATCATCCCATACCATGAGACTCGTTCACTACACCTATCCCTCGTTTCGCTCGGCCGCTGCGTCCTGCAACCGCTCGCCATGGGGCGGGCTTGAAACCGAAATCAATCGCCTGTTCTCCAACTCGCAGGGTGACTACGGCACGGCGAAGGCGCCGGCTGGTTTCCCAGTCGAGGTCGACGAAGATCAAGCCAACGCCTACATCCGCGCCGAGCTGCCCGGTGTAAACCGGGACGACATCAAACTCGAAATCGTCGACGGTGCGCTCACGATCTCCGCCACGCGGAAGGTGCCGGCGCTTGCCACCAACAGCGCGCCAACCGTGGCCGGCGAAACGGCCGCGCCGACCTTCGCTCTCAGCCGGGCCGTGACGCTCGGCGAGGAAATCGCGACGGACAAGGTCAGCGCGGCCTACGAAAACGGCGTGCTGACCGTCACGCTGCCGAAGCGCGAGCCCGTCCAGCCGAAGAAAATCACCGTCGCGGTGAAGTAACCAAGCCGTCGGGCTTGGGGGATTTTGGGTGTGGGCTGAAACACCGCACCTCTCACCAACCGCCGGGTGGACGCATGGGCGCCGCCCGGCGTTTTCTTTTGCCGCTGAGCTGAGCGCGGGGCTGGTCTTGCGACTGGGGTCGCAGTTCGGCAGCGGTTTCCCGTCGTCCGCGCCGCGGTGCGCGTTACGCGGGCCCCATTTCTGGGACGCGGGCCTTCCGAGGGCTACGGCCCGGACCATCCGCTTCACGCCCACGGTGAAATTCTAAACGCGCAGCCCTGATGGAGAGATGCGGCCCCGCGCTGCGGCGCTCACGTATCTTCGCGCCACCGCGGCGGCTCTTCGGAGCTCCCGCGCTTTTTGCTTTGGCGAACGGCGAGTGCGCTGTGAACGTGCGCCCATGAGCGCCGCGCCCGCCTCCGAGTCCCGCAGTCCCGTGCTGTTTTTCGACGGCGAGTGCGGGCTGTGCAACCGGCTCGTGCGCCTGCTGCTGCGGCTCGACCCTCGTGGGCGGTTGCGCTTCGCGGCCCTGCAAGGGGTGGCGGCGCAGAGTTACCTCCGCGAACACGGGCTAGCGACGACCGATTTCGACACGCTGATTTTTGTGCCCGATTGGGCTAGCCGCGACCGGCCGGATTTTTTGGCGCGCACGACGGGTGTGATCGCCGCGCTCCGCGCGGTGGGCGGTGGCATCGCGCGCCCGCTGGCGGCGCTACTCGCGATTTTCCCCGCGAAAGTGCGCGATGCGGGTTACCGCGTGGTGGCGCGCTGGCGCTATCGGATTTTTGGACCGTGGCGGGATCGGCCACTGGCGCGGCCGGAGTGGGCTGAACGCTTCCTCCCGTAGTCTTGGTCGGCGAGGCGCTTTGCCGTTGACGCGGTGCGGGGGCCAAAATGCAGTCCCGCTCAATGTTTCTCGCCGCCGCGCTCACCACCGAACCACACACCGCGTGGCAATGGACCCTCGCGATTTTTAACATCGTGTGGATCGACATCGTGCTGGCGGGGGACAACGCCGTGGTGATTGCGCTCGCAGTGCGAAATCTGCCGCCGAAGCAGAAGCGGATGGGTATCATCGTCGGGGCCGGCGCAGCGGTGGCCTTGCGCGCGGTCCTCACCGTCCTCACGACCCACCTGCTTAGCGTCTCCTATCTGAAGCTCGGTGGTGGTCTGCTGATCTTGTGGATTGCGTTCAAGTTGCTCCGGCAAAACGACGCGCACGAGGGTGGCGAGGGTGGCGGCGCGACCGGCATCTGGCAGGCCGTGTGGATGATCCTCGTCGCTGATATCACGATGTCGCTCGACAACGTGCTCGCCGTGGGCGGCGCGGCCGGTGGACACAACGCGCTGATCTTTTTCGGCCTCGCGCTCAGCATCCCACTGGTGGTCTTCGGCAGCAATTTGATCTCAAGCCTGATGGTGCGCTTTCCGATCATCGTGCTGCTCGGCGCGGCGATTCTCGGCAAAGTCGCGGGTGAGATGATTCTGACGGACGTCATCGTGGCGGCCCACGGGGTGCCGTGGTGGCAGCAAGTGACGGGTGAAGCGGACGGCCTCGCGGCCTATACGCGATTGCGCTATTTTGTCGAAGCCGTGCTCTTCGCGGCGATCTTCGGCTATGGCTGGTGGCGTCGGAAAAAATAGGAGTTTTTCATGAAGCGTTTCTATTTCTCGACCCTCCTCGGGTTCGTGGCCACTGCACCGCTACGTGCGGCCGAAGCATCCTCGACGGCACGGGTGACGACGGAATCACCGCCGTCCTCGGCGAGTGAAGTCACCGATCTACTGGAGCGGTTCGTCAACTGGCTGCATGGCTTTTTTCCCAACATCGAGCAGTCCTTCTTCCAGTGGATCGCGTGCGGGGTGCTGTTTGTCGCGGCGATTTTGCTGCGGCGCTTCATCACCAACATCATTTTCCACTACCTGAAGAAACTGGCGGCGAAGACAGAGACGACGCTCGACGACAAGCTCTTCCCTGCGCTGGAGGGACCGACCGCGACGCTGGTGATGGTGCTCGGCATCTTCGCGGCGCTCACGGTGCTAAAACTCTCGCCGCAGGTGGATCATTGGGTGTCGGGCGGGGCAAAAATCTCGGCGCTGGCCGTTGTGCTGTGGGGGATGATTCGCGCCGGTGGCGCCGTCCTTAGTCATCTCGAGGAAATCGCGCACCTGCGGCACATGACGGTCGCGACCTTCATGCCGCTGATCAAAAAGACGCTTTTTGTTTTTGCGGTGATCTTCGGCGTGCTGGTGATCGCGCAGAGCCAGGGGCTGCCGGTGCAGTCGTTTCTCGCGGGTCTCGGCATCGGCGGCCTGGCGTTTGCCCTCGCGGCGCAGGACACGATCGCGAACATGTTTGGCTCGCTCGTCGTCGTGCTGGACCAGCCGTTCAAAGTCGGGGACACGGTGAAAATCGGCGGCAACGAGGGCCAGGTGGAGGATATCGGCCTGCGCTCGACCAAGATTCGCACCGGCGCGCGCACGCAAATCGTCATCCCCAACAAGACGGTCGCGAGTGAGGCGATCACGAACTTCACCCGCATGCCGCAGCGCCGCGTCGACCAGACGCTCGGGCTCACCTACGATACGACGGCGGATCAACTTGAGGTGGTGATGCAGGATATCCGCGAGATTCTGCGGGCGGATGAAGGCGTGCACAAAGACACCATCGTGGTGGCCTTCTCGAACTACGGCGCATCGTCGCTCGACGTCCAACTGGTGTGGTTTGCCACCGACTCCGACTGGGCGCGGCACATGGTGGTCCGTGAGCGGATCAATTTAGAAATCATGCGCGCGGTCGCGGCCCGCGGGCTGTCTTTCGCGTTTCCGACGCAGACGGTGCATCTACCAGCGGCGAAAAAAACCTGAGCCACGCCGGGTCCCGGCCGCTGGCGTGTTATGCTGGCGGAAACAGCAGACCGAGAGCTTTCCGCACCGCGACGATGTCGGCGGCCGCGAGCTTGCCGGCTCTGCGCAGCACGAAGCGTTCGTCGAGCGTGAAGAGCTTCATGCGCACGACCGAGGGGTGGGCGAGGCCTGCCGAGGCCAAGTCCCGAATCTCAACGTCCAAGGGCCACCCGCGGTTTTCCCGGCTGGTGATCATGGCCAGCACAACGTGCCCCGCGCGGTCGTTGAAAGCCTCGGCCGATAGCACGAGGGCCGGCCGGCGCTTCACGGCGGCGCTGTCCGTGAACGGAAACGGCACCACCAGCACATCGAACGGCCTACAGGTCAGCATAGGCGCGTTCGTCGTGCTCTGAGTGCCACTCGTCCTTGAGTGTGTCCTCCACCGCGTTGGCGAACACGCGATCGACCGGACGGGCTTTTTGCAGGAAGATTTGGCCGGCCTTAAACTTGAAGACGACCGAGTCGCCGGCTTTGAGGCCAAGTTTCAGGCGCACGCGACCGGGGATGGTTGCCTGTCCCTTGCTGGTGAGCTTGCTGACGGAGAGGGTTTGCATGGCGGTAAGGCTCGTAATACCGACCTTACCTCCCGTCAAGCGCGCGGGCCGGTCGTGCACTTAATCCAGCGTCTGCCGGTAGCGCTTCACGCCGACGGCCATCGCCACGGCGAGGAAGAGCAGCAGCGGCCAGAGCTCCGGCGCGATTTCGGCCGGACCGTTGCCCTTGAGCAGAATGCCGCGCACGATGCGCAGGAAGTGCGTGAGCGGCAGCCCTGATCCGATCCATTGCGCCCACTCGGGCATGCCGCGAAATGGAAACATGAAACCGGAGAGCAGAATCGACGGGAGAAAAAAGAAGAACGCCATCTGCACCGCCTGCAGTTGGTTTTTCGCGAGGGTTGAAAACGTAATTCCGACGGCCAGATTCGCGGCGATGAAAAGAAACGACACCGCGTAGACCAGAGCGAGGCTGCCGACCATCGGCACGTGAAACAGGAAGTGCGCCGCGATCAAGATGAGCGTCACTTGGATGTAGCCGACGACGATGTAGGGAATGATTTTTCCAACCATCACCTCGAAGGGGCGCACGGGGGTCGCGAGGAGATTTTCCATCGTGCCGCGCTCGCGCTCGCGGGTGATCGCAAGCGCGGTGATAACGACCATCGTCATCGTGAGCACGACGCCCATGAGGCCCGGCACGACGTTGTATTGGGTGATGTTCTCCGGGTTGTAGTGGGCGTGAACTTGGAAATCCACCGGCCCGGGCCGGCCGAGCAGGCGGGCGAGCGGGCCCTTGAGATCGCGGTCGAAGACCGTGCTGGCGAGCGTGCGCGCGGCGGCGATGGCGGGGCCGGTGGCGGCGGGATCACTCGCATCGGCTTCGATTAGCACCGTCGGCCGTTCGCCGCGGAGCAGCCGGCGGGAAAAATCCTCCGGGATGTTGACCACGAACTGGACCTCGCCGACTTGCAGCAGCCGCGCCGCCTCGGCCTCGCTCTCGGTCTCGCGCACGATTTCGAAATACTCGCTCTGGCGCAGCGCGGCGACGAGCGCACGGGAGAACTGCCCGTGGTCCGCGAGCCGCAGCGCCGTCGGCAGGTGGCGCGGATCGGAATTGATCGCGAAACCGAACAGCGTGAGCTGCATCAGCGGGATGCCGACCATCATGCCGAAGGTCACCCGGTCGCGCTTCATCTGGATGAACTCCTTCAGCACGATGGCCCAGAGGCGATGAAACGTGAAGCGGCTCATGATGCCTCCTTGATTGTCATTGCGAGGAGCGGAGCGACGAAGCAATCCAGCTGGAATTTCAGATGGATTGCCACGCCCGCCAAGCCGGGCTCGCAATGACAAATCAGGCTTCGCTCAATGAAGCTCATGCGAAATTATCCTTCGCCGCGTCCATCAAACCGATGAAGACATCTTCGAGGCTCGCGCTGGTTCGCGTCCACGTGTGGGCCAGGTCGCGCACGGCGGCGACGGCGGCGTCGAGTTTTTCCGCATTGCGCCCACTCACGTGCAGCGTGTTGCCGAAGGCGACGACTTGTTCGACGCCGGGCTGGTGGCGCAAGGTGTCGGCGAGGCGGCGGAGCTGCGGTCCGGCCACGGTCCAAGTCGTGAGTTTGGCCGAAGCGATGACTTCGGCGACGGTGCCGCGGGCGAGGAGATTGCCGTAGGCGAGATACGCGAGACGGTGGCAGCGCTCGGCCTCGTCCATGTAGTGCGTCGTGATGAGAACCGTGAGGCCCTCGGCGGCGAGTTGGTGAATCTCATCCCAGAAGTCACGCCGGGCTTTGGGGTCGACGCCGGCGGTGGGCTCGTCGAGCAGCAGCAGCTTGGGCTCGTGAATCAGCGAGGCGGCGAGGGCGAGACGTTGTTTCCAGCCGCCAGAGAGCTGGCCGGCGAGCTGATGGCTGCGGTTGGCGAGGCGGAGCCGTTCGAGGCTGCGTTGCACGGCCTCGGCGCGGTGTGGCACGGCGTAGACGCGCGCGATGAAATCGAGATTCTCGCGGATCGTGAGATCCTCGTAGTAACTGAAGCGCTGGGTCATGTAGCCGACGTGGCGTTTGATTTCCGCCTGTTGTGTGAGCAGATCGAAACCGAGGCAGGAGCCGCGGCCGGCGTCGGGCGTGAGCAGCCCGCACAGCATGCGGATGAAGGTCGTCTTCCCTGAGCCATTGGGCCCGAGAAACCCATAGATCTCACCGCGCCGCACTTGGAGATCGATCGCGTTGACCACGGTTTTTTCGCCGAAGCGCTTCGTGACGCCGGCGACGTCGATGGCGAATTCTTCGGGGACGGTGGTCATCGATGGGCGTGAGCCGAGGGCGGGGCAGAGAGCCGCCCTACTTGGCGAGGACGACATCAACCGGCTGGCCGGGGTGCAGATCGCGCGCGACCGCGGGATCGATGGCGGCCTCCACCATGAAGACGAGCTTCGCGCGGTTGTCGCGATTGTAGAGGATCGGCGGGGTGAACTCCGGCCGCGTGGAAAGATAACTCACCCGCGCCTCAAGCGCGGCCGCGCGGCCGGTGACGGAAACTCGCACGCGATCACCGGCCTTCAGTGCGGCGAAATCGGCCTCGGGCAAAAAGAAACGAACCTTCAAGCTCTCGGGTGGCAGCAGCGCAACGATCGGCGAGCCGGCGGGGACAAACTCGCCCTCGCGAAACAGCGTGTCGTGCACGAAGGCGGCCTGGGGCGCGACCTGCGTTTTTTGCGCGACGGCCCAATCGGTGCGATCGCGCGCGGCGATCGCGGCGGCGGTTTCCGCGGCGGCGGCGGCGATGGCGTCGCTGCGTCCGCCGAGCCGGGCGGTCGCGAGGTGTGCGGCCGGTTCTTCGATGGCGCGGGTGTTGCGCTCATGCGTGAGCCGCGCGCGATCGAGATCGGCGGCGGAGATGACCTTGGCCTTGAACAACTCCTCCTGCCGGCCGAGCTCGGATTGCGAGAGCTCGGCAGTGGCGCGGGCTTGTTGGACCCGAGCCTCCAGTGCGGAGAGTTCGCTCGGGCGGGAGCCCTTTTTCAAATCCTCAAGCCTCGCCTGCGCCGAACGCAGCCGGTCGGCGGCTTCGCGTTGCGCGGCCAGCTCGCTGGCCGCTTCGAGGGCGAAGAGCTCCGCACCCTTCTCGACCCGCGCTCCCCGCCGCACCGAGAGATGGTCGAGCCGCCCGCCGAGTGGGGCGGCGACATAGACGAACTCGCCTTCAAGGTAGCCCTGCCAACCGGAGGCCTCGCGCCGGGCGCAGCCGCTGCCGACCAGCCAAAGCGCGAGGAGGGGCGCGATGTAACGCATGCCACGTTGTGCCACCGCCCGCGGCAGGCTCCAAGAGCGAAAACAAAGTGAAGCGCACAGCGAAGCGGCCCCGGCCGGCGTGGCGTCACTTGACGCAACTTGCCCGCCGCCTAAAGGTCTGCACCTGAGTCATGAGCCCACGCGCCTCGCCGTTCCTCTGGTTATTGTCTGCCGCCGCCATGGCCGGTGCGGCCAGCGGTGCGGAGTCGCAGCTCTCAGGTAAGTCGCCCTTCATGCCGAAGCCCGCCGCGGGTGCCGCCGCGCCGACGGCCAATGCGCCGTTGGAATTTGTCGGCTACTACGAGGACAGTGGTGGACGGTTGTTTCGCGTGCGGGACACGGCCTCAAAAAAAGGGGTCTGGCTCCGGCTTAACGAGCGCAGCGACGAACCCAATTTGATTGTCAAACAGCACGACGAGAAACCGAACACCCTCACGGTTGAGCATCAGGGCCGCGTGCTCACGCTCGCCGCGCGCGAAGCGAAGATTGCTTCTTCGGGGCCGCCGATGAGCGCGGGAATTTCGCCGCCGCCGATGCCGAGCACCGTGCCGGCGGCCGTCACCCAATCGGTCGTGCTTAATCCTACCGCAGCGGACGAAAAAACCCGGCTCGATAGTGTGGCGGCAGAAGTCGCCCGCCGCCGCGCGCTCCGCGTGCAGGCGGAGCAGAATGTCGCCCAAGCCCCCGTCCCCCAAGCCGCGCCGCCGCCGATGCAACCGGTGCCGAACCGCCCGCGGTAGCGTAGAAAAAATTTCGTGCGTGCCCGGTCGGGCCGGCTAGCGTGCGCCAGCCATGCCCGTTGCCACACCCACGCCGACCACCGCCATCGGGCTGTCGAACAGCGTGCTCGTGCGGCGGCTCCTCGCCCTCGCGTGGCGCTACCGGTTGCATTGTCTCCAAGTGCTCGCGATTCAGCTGGTGCTGCTCACGATGGGCATCGGGGGTTTGACGCTCACTGGCGTCGGCATCGACTACATCAAACATCAGGTCACCGGCACGCCGCTCGCGGACAACGCCCTGCACCTCAATCTGCCGACGGCCTGGCCGTATTGGCAGGTGCTCGCCTTGCTCGCCGGCCTGATTCTCCTGCTCGCGGTCGGCCGCGCGGTGCTCAACTACACCTACGCCGTCTCGGTGAATCGCCTCGTCCAACAGCGGCTCGTGGTCGATCTGCGCGGCGAGGTTTACGACAAGCTCCAGCGCCTGAGTTTTCGATTCTTCGACGCCAATAACACGAGTTCGATCATCACGCGCGTCACGAGCGATGTGCAGAGCGTCCGCATGTTTGTGGACCAAGTGCTCATCCAAGGCGTGATTATGGCAATTTCGCTCACAGTGTATGTGATCTACATGGTCACGCTCAGCCCGTCGCTCACCCTGGCGTGCCTCGCGACGGCCCCGTTGCTTTGGGCGCTGTCCGCGTGGCACACCCGCCGCACGCAGCCGGAATATGCGCAGAACCGCACGCTGGTGGAGAAAATGGTGCAGATCTTCGTCGAGAGTTTGCAGGGCATCGCGGTGACCAAGGCCTTCGGGCGCGAGGCCGAGGATCGCGCCCGATTCGATGCGGCGAACCGAGAGGTGCTCGTGCAACAGCACCTGATCTTTTGGCGGGTGAGTCTCTTCTCGCCCGCGATCGGTTTTCTGACGCGGATCAACATGATGGTGCTGCTCGGTTACGGCGGCTGGCTCGTCGTGCACGGCCAGCTGCCACTGGGCACGGGCCTCATGGTTTTTGCCGGCCTGCTCGAGCAATTTTCCGGTCAGGTGAACAACGTCGCCGCCATCGTGAGTTCGGTGCAGCAGGCGCTCATCGGGGCGCGCCGCGTATTTGAAATTCTCGATGCGCCGATCGAGGTGAAAAATGCGCCCCACGCGGTGCGCCGGCCGAAGCTGCGCGGCGCGGTGGCGTTTGAAAATGTGTCCTTTGCCTATGATGGCGCGGCGGCGGTCATCCGGGAGATCGACCTGCGCGTCGAGCCGGGCCAGTGCGTCGCCATCCTCGGGGCGACGGGCGCGGGCAAGAGCGTGTTGATGAGCCTGGTGCCGCGCTTCTTCGATCCGACTTCGGGGCGTGTGCTGCTCGACGGCATCGATGCCCGCCAAATCGATCTCGACGATCTGCGGCGTAACATCGGTCTCGTTTTTCAGGAGAGTTTCCTCTTCTCCAACACTGTCGCGGCGAACATCGCCTTCGGCCACCCCGAGGCGACGCGCGCCCAGGTCGAAAAGGCGGCGCGGATCGCGGCGGCGCACGACTTCATCATGGCGCTGCCGCAAGGCTACGACACCGTGCTGGGCGAAAGCGGCAATACGCTCTCCGGCGGTCAGCGCCAGCGCCTCGCCATCGCCCGCGCCGTGCTGCTTGAGCCCGCCATCCTGCTGCTCGACGATCCGACCGCGGCGATCGATAGCGAGACCGAGCACGAGATTTTTGAAGCCCTCGATCGCGCGATCGCAGGGCGCACGACGTTTATCGTGGCGCACCGGCTGAGCACGCTGCGGCGGGCGGACTTCATCCTCGTGCTGGAGCAGGGGCGGATCGTCCAGCGCGGCACGCACGTGCAGCTCATGCGCGAAAAGGGCCCCTATCTGCGCGTCGCCAACCTCCAGCTCGTGGACAACCGCGAATTGCAACAGCTCGGTTTACGGGAGGATGCGGGATGAAGCGCGCCGCATGTTTTGTTGGCGGGCGGGGTCGCCGAACCCCGCCGCTCGGGAGGGATTCGGACACGCTCCCAAAC
>JANNEY010000027.1:0-3348 GCA_031379235.1 Opitutaceae bacterium
GGCGCGCGCGCGGGCGGGGGTGATTGTTTGGGCCGTGGGGTCGCCCCGTTTTTTGCTTCTTCCGGGAGCCGCGGGGCGGGCCGCCCACGGCCTACCTATATCCACTCAGGGCTTCGGCGTGGGCGTCGATGACGCGGGCGGCGGCTGCGCGGGGACGATGAGGGTGGGGCTGCCGGTGGGCGTGGTCGTGGTGGTCGCGTCGGTGTGGCTCGTGCTGAACGTCATCACCTGCACGTTGCCCCCGCTGAGCGGACGATCGCCGCTCACGGCTCCGTCGACGACAGGCGAGCCACTGACAAAGACCTGTCGGGCTGACGTGCCGCTTAAGTTCACGCCGGCGGGCAGCACGGGGTAAACGCTTTGCGAAGTGAGGCCGAGGGGCGAGTTGGCCTGCGGAGTCGTCGAATAAGCGGTGCCATTTTGCAGATGATTCACCCACGGTGAAGTTTGCCCGTAGGCCTCGGCGGCTTCGCTTCCGAGGGTGCGCGCGAGATCGGTTTTGGCGCGAGCGGCGAGCTCCTGGATTTGGGTGCGACGTTGCGGAAATGAGACACTCGAATCGTTGTTGATGCGCTGGGATTCAGCCGCGTAGGCATCGCGGGTGGTGGCGACGTTTTGGGTGGTGGTCGCGGGAAGATTGAGCCGGTTGGCCAGAGTCTCGACGTTCCGCAGGTCCGAGTCCGAGGCGCGGCGGAGCGTGGCGTAGCGGTCATCGCCCAAGGTGGCGCGGAGATCGGTGTCGAGCTGGCGCTCGGCGTCGCCACGGGCGCGCAGCACATCGGGCGAGATGCGGCCGGTGAGGGCTTCGCGGGGAAATTTGTCATCGAACGCCTTTTGCAGGGCGTAGATTTTTTGAAATTCGGCCTCGGACTCGATGGCATCGCCGTAGCGACTGCGGACGGTCGTGCCAGCGGGGGAAGTGCGCAGGTCGTAGGCGAGTTTTTCGTCGGGACTGAGCAGCGCGGCGATGTCGCGCTCGCGTTCGGCGCGAAGGAGACGGAGGCGCTCCTTGTCGGAGGCGAGCTGGACGCCGCCGGGAGCGAACTTGGCCATCATCTCATCGTAGTCCTGCGTGATTTGGCGCAGCGCGGCGCGTTTGGCGGGGGAGAGAAACGCGAGCTGCGACGGATCGCTGCCGCTGAGGCCGAGATCGTCGCCGAAGGCGGCGAGGAGGGCTTCGGACAACTCGCGGCGTGAAGCGAGTTGCTGCTCGCGGCCGGCGCTCATGACGTTGGCGCGCAGCCGCCACCATTTGCTATCGCCGGTCGTGGCGGCTTGGGCGCGGGCCTTGGCGGCGAGCTGGGCGAGTTTGCGGGCGAGGACGAGTTCGCGGGCGGTGTCGGCTGGCACGCCGGCGGCGACGAGGGCGTTGACATCGCCGGAAGCGATGGCGGCTTGGAGGTCCGAATGGCCCGAGGCACTCTTAGTCACCGGCGTGGCCGAAAGCTTGGCGTTGGCGGCGAGCGGTGATTCGGACGCGGCGGGCCGGGTGGCGAGCAGCGCGACGAGCGCGAGGTTGGCAAGGAGCGAGGCAGAGAGCAGCAGGGTGGCGGGTTTCACGACGAAGGGAGATATGGGTGCGCAGCGGAAGAGCGCTGCCGGGGCTAGAGTTTGTCTGTGGGGCGGAAAAAAACTTCGGCATGCTCAAGGGGCGTCAAATCGGCCGTCGCGCAGGAAACGCTTCACCTGCGCCGCGGTCGCGCGGTGCCAGCCCAGCCAGGTGTGCGAAAAAGGCAGCACGAGGTGAGCGCGTTCACCGGCGAGATGGGTTGAGGCGACGCTCACCTTGCCGTCGTGCGGGGCGGGCAGCCAGTCGTTGGTCAGGCCCGGCAGAGGCTGATTCCCCGCGATGATGCCGAGGTCGCCGGCCTCGGCCGGCCACGGACCGAGCGACCGCGGCAGCGAATCCGGTGCGGTGCCGAGGAGCGGGCCGTTACCGCCGACCAGCCAGCGAAACGCCGCGTAGCCGGCGAGCCGGTCCGGGATTTCGCTGCCGGCGTTGGGCGGCGCGAGCATGACGGTGCGGCCGAGATTGGCGGGCGCACCCTGCTCGCGCAGCCACGCGCGGACGAGAATGCCACCCATGGAGTGCGTGACGAAATGAATGCGCGGGGCGCCAGCCAAGGCGGTGAGCTGGGCCGGCAACCAGGTGCCGGCGAGCTGTGGCAGCGACTGCGTGCGCCAAGGATAGGAAGGAGCGATGACGTGGTAGCCATCGCGCCGGAGCGAGTGGGCGAGCAGCCACATCGATCCGCCGGTGCGGCCGAGACCGTGCAGCAGGATAACCGTCTCCGGGGTGGTGGGGACGGCGGCGGGGGCGGCGAACACAGAGAGTTGGGCCACGGTCAGAATACCCGCGAACAGGGCGCAAAGTTTCACGCGGTTTTGCGACCGCGCCGTCGGGATTAGGTGCCCGCGGATCGCGCCCGCACCGAGATCACGGCGCGCACGGTGACCGCGCCCAAAACGACCGCGCCGCCGATCAGTGCCCAGCGCGTGGGCACTTCCCCAAACGCGAAAAACACCCAGAGCGGATTCAGGACGGGCTCAATGGCGGGGATGAGCACGGCTTCGAGTGCGGTCACGTGTTTGATGGCGCGGGCGTAGAGCCAGTAAGCGACGCCGAGCTGCACGACCCCGAGCAAGACGAGCGCGCCCCAACCCGTGGCCGGAAGCGCGGGCGCGGCGATCATCCATGGCAGGCCGATGAGACCCGCGAGGGCGTTGCCAAGGATGATCGATTCGATGGGGGAACCATCCTTTTGCCGACGCATCGCGATCGTCATCGCGGCGAAACCAACGCCACTGGCGAGCCCGAGCGCGTCGCCGGTGAGGTGACCCAACGTCAGGCTGTCGCGGAAAAACAGCGTCATGCCACCAAGCGCGATGGCGATGGTGATCCAATCGGCGCGGCTCGCGCGTTCGCCAAGCAGCCAGGCGCTCAGCAACGCCACCCAGATGGGCGCGGTGTATTGGAGCAAGATAGCGTTGGCCGCGCTGGTCAGCGTGGTGGCGGTGCAAAACGTCACGGTGCATGCCGCGTAACCGAGCGCGCCGATGACCTGGGCGCGGGAGAAATCGAACCGCAGCCCGCGACTCACCGCGACGAGGAAGAGCACGGCGATCAGCCCGCGTCCGCTGGCGACGGCGAGCCCGCTCCACGTGGTTGCGACCGCCTTGATCAGCACGCCGGCCAGACTCCAGCACAGCGCGGTGCCGACGAGCAGCAGGACGGAGCGGGAGTGGGCGGGATTCAAGCGAGGCGTGGGTGTGTGGATTTGCGGGGGCGACGGCAACGAGAAATGGGGTGGCTGAGCCGGAACGTTGCAGTGGAAGGGTGGGCCGTGC
>JANNEY010000029.1:0-4631 GCA_031379235.1 Opitutaceae bacterium
GGTCGACGGCTCGTGGGCCAACCGCGTCCAAAAGGTGTGCGCTACGCGTCGCGGATGCACGAACCACTGGTCCTCGCCGGCGCGGCCAAAGACAAATTTCTGGCCATCGTGGTAGGCGAAGCCCGGCCAGTCCGCCGCGCCACCGGCATCAGGGATGGGAAGAAGTTGCGCGTCGTGATTGCTGCACGTCGCGGCTTGAAACGCTGCGTCGCACAATTCGATTCCGAGGGTGGGCATGGACGATGGCGTGATTGGTTATATAAGAGACGTGCTGGCTTCTTCCTTGGTCGGAACCTTCATCACGTCGATCAGCTTGTCGCGGCAGAATGTCTGGGTCTCGATCACGAAAGCCTCCTGCCGGGCCTGCACCAGATGCAGCCAAAACATCAGGATGATGCAGAGCGACAGGCCGACGAAAGTTGAATTGAAGGCCAGACCTAGACCGGTGGTGACGGCGGAAATATCGCCGCGGATGGCCTCGTCGGCGAAGTTGAGGGCTTCACCGATACCCCGCACCGTGCCGATGAATCCGATCGCCGGGATCGCCCACGCGATGTAGCGCACGAGCGAAAGCGAAGAATCGAGCTCGTCGCCTGCAAGGTCCGCGCGTTCACGGACGGCGGTGGCCGCATCCTGCACCGAACTCGTGGCATGGAAGCGGTGGAGAGACGCGAGGATGCACTCGGGCAGCAGGCGCTCGCGCCACTTGGGCTCTCGCTCGATGGAGTTCTTGAGTTCTTTGTATCGGTCGAGTGCGTCGTCCGGGATGATGCGTTCGCCCGGTTGCACGCGGACAAAATCGTGTTTGAAGAGCCGGCGTTCGCGGGTGACGTGCACCAGTTTGTAGCCGAGGATGATCATGCCCCAGAAGCAGAAAATGATTTCCCACTTCGGCTCCGCGTCTTGAATCACGAGATATACCGAGCGTTCGCGCATCTCGGCAGAGGAACCGCCTGCGCCTTGGGCTGCGGCCAGGCGGCGTTTGACCATCGCTTCCTTGGCGTGGGGCGTGACCACGAAGTGGTAGAAAGTGTAGGTGCTGATGACGGCGAAAATGAAGCCGAGCACGGGGACCAGAACTTCGAGTGAAAAAATACCCTTGTTTCGCGAAATCATGATTGTAGGACTGGTTCAGTCTGACGGAAATGCACCGCAACTCTCTATGTGCTCTGATTTGGGGGAATTTCAAATGCGCCGAGCAAATTGAGCGCCGGGGTTAAAAATACCATACTGACGGTTGAATTTAAAACGAACACCAGTTAGGTAGGGCGAGTCTAAACCTCCGCTTTTCCCCATGCAGACCTTTTCCTCGAAGCAGAAACACAGTGGTCCCCTTCACCGCCAAGTCATCGCAGGTGGACTGGCGGTGGCGTTGCTGGTGGGTGCCGGGTGCTCATCGGGTGTCGCCCCGTCCAAGACCGCGAGCGGAGCTGGCACCGGCGCCGCGATCGGTGGTTTGGGTGGTGCCGTGGCAGGCAACAACAGCAGCATGGGCACAGGGGCCGGCTTGGCGGCGGGGGCCGCCCTCGGCGCGATTACCGGTGGCATCATTGGGATGGTGCAGGATGCCAAGGATCGGAAGGAACAGGACCGACTCGCGCAGGAGCGCGCTTACCAACAGGAATTGGCCAAGCGCAAAGCGGAAGAGGCTCGGGTGAAGGCTTCGTTGGAAGAGGAGCTGGCGATTGCGGAGGGTTTCCGCATCTCCGACCTTGAGCTGAACGATGCCAAAAAGAAATTGGAGTCCGCCTCGGACCGGCTGAAAAAATTGAAAGACGAGCGGTCAGCTGCTCTCGCCAAGAAGAAAGAACTCGACGACACGCATGAGAAAACGCTTTCGAATGAAGCCGAGATCGCCCGGTTGGAAGAAGAGCTGGCCCGACTAAAAGGTGAGGACACCGTGCGAAAAACTGAATCGGCCGGGGTGAAAACCAACACGGTCGCGAAGCCCGGGATCTAAGGCCGCTTGCCGCATTGTTTCGCCGCTTATCAACCAGCTAAGAACGATGCCCCGATGAAGTTTGCCCCACGCCTGGTGCCGATCGGGATTTGTTTCACTGTAGGTTTTGGCGCACTGCTGGCTGGTTGTGCAACTTCACGCTACGATGTGAAAGTCGATGCCATTTCCAAGCCGACCCCGGCCGCGACCCAATCCTACAAGCTGAAGAGCAAAGACCCACGGCTCGGGGAAGAAAATCTCCGTTATCGCGAGGCGGCTGAATATGTGAAGACCGCGCTCTCGGGCAAGGGCCTCTACGAGGCGCCCTCGGAGGAAAAGGCCGACATGATCGTCGAGCTTGATTATGGGATGGATGCACCGCGGACCAAAGCCGAGCGCGTGAGCGTGCCCGTCTATGCGCAGGTGGGCGGCGGAGTGCGCTACGAGTCGGTGCCGGTGACGGATTCACGCGGCAACACGAGTTATCGCACGGTGGCGGTTTACGAGCCGCCGCGCAGCGAGTTGGTCTCCTACGACAACGTCATTCGCCAAGTGGCGATCTACGAGAAATACCTCAAAATCACCGCGCGGGAAAACAAGGCGTCGAGCGAAGGCCGCCCCCCGCCGGAACTCTGGAGCATTCATGCAAGCGCGGAAGATGAGAGTAAGGATCTCCGAAAATACCTTCCCATCATGGCTTCCGCCACGATCGACTACATCGGTCAGGACTCGTCCTCACAGCAGGTGGTGAAAGTGCGGGCGGATGGACCCGGGGTGGATTTCATCCGCAGAGGTATGAACAGTCCCGCTGAAACGGCCGCAAAGCCGGCCGCGTCGAAAAACTAGCGGCATCCGACCGCCGATTTTTTTGCGGCGTCGACTCAGGCCTGGATGAGGCCGCGCCGAATCGCGAAGCGGACCAGATCAGTCTGCGTTTGCAGGCCGAGCTTGCGCAGTAAATTCGTGCGATGGGTCTCGGCGGTGCGCGGACTGATGAAAAGTTTTTCCGCGATCTCGGGGTTGGTGTTTCCCTCGGCGGCGAGTTGCACGACCATGCGTTCACGCTGCGTTAGCGTTTGCAGCGGGTCGGAGTCGTCGGCGGGTTTGGTCACGAGGGCGTTGATCGCCCACTCGGACAGTGTGGCGCTGAGGAAGCGGCGGCCGGCGAGGACCTCCTTGATGGCATGCGCGATCTCCTGTGATTCGGATCCTTTCAGGATGTAAGCCGACGCACCGACACGGAGCGATTCGATCACGTAGGGCTCGTCGCTATGCATCGACAGAACGATCACCCGGGTTTGCGGGCTGGTGGTGCGCACCTGCCGCAGGGTTTCGATCCCGTGCAGGCGCGGCATGTTGAGGTCGAGAATCAGAATTTGCGGCCGGTGTTTTTCCACGAGCTGCGCGGCGGCCAGACCGTCGGCGGCTTCGGCGACGACGCGGCACAAGCCCTCGCTTTCGAGCATCCCGCGCAAACCGCGGCGCACAATTTCATGATCATCGGCGATGATGGCGGTCGTCATGGCGAAGAATGAGCAACGGTCACGAGGGGAAATTCGGCGTGAAGCCGCGTGCCTTGGCCGGATTGCGAAAACAGATCGAAGGTGCCGCCGGCGAGTCGCACGCGCTCCGCGAGACCGGCGAGGCCAAGCGAGTCATGCCGCCCGAGGGCCTCCGCGGTGGCGAACCCGCGGCCTCGATCCGCGATCTCGACTTGCAGCGATGTGTCGTCGGCGCTGACGGTCACGACGGCGTTCTTCGCGCCGGAGTGGCGCGCGACATTGGTGAGAGCCTCCTGCACCATGCGAAACACCGTGGTCTCAAGCTCCGCGCCTAGTCGGTGTGCGGGTAGCGTGAGCTCGAGTTCGATTATGATGCCGGTCTGATGCTGGAAAAGCCGGGTCTGCCATTCGAGCGCCGGCTTCAAGCCGAGATCGTCGAGGAGGCGCGGGCGGAGTTGCAGGCTGAGCTCGCGCACGCCGCGCAGCAGTTCACTGGTTACGCCTAGTGCGTCATTCAAGGGCGGGCTCGGTGCAGCCACCCGCGCCGCCTCCAATTGGAAACGCAGGCCCGTGAGCAATTGCCCGATCTGGTCGTGTAGCTCCTGAGCGAGAGCACGGCGCTCATCCTCCTGCACCCGGAGGAGTCGACTGGAAAGGGCGCGGAGCCGCACTGAAGTTTCCTCGGCCCGTTGCTCAGCCTCGCGGCGCACGACGACCTCGTGTTCCAGTTCGCAGGTGCGGACGGCGACTTGATCGGAGAGTGAGCGGTTGAGGGTCGCGAGCTCGTCGGTGAGCTGGGCGTTAAGCCTCTCGGTGTCGGCGCGCTGGAGCGCGTTGTTCAGGGAAAAGACGAGTTCGGTCAGGCAATCTGGGCCGGCGAGCAGGTAGTCGTGCGCACCGAGCTTGAACGCGGCGATCGTGGATTCGGTGTGGCCGGTGTGCGCGACAACCACGACCGGCATCTTTCTCTCACAGGCGCGGAGTTGGCGCAGAACGTCCAGCTGGGTGCTTTGATCGAGGTGAGCGCCAAGCACGACCGCGTCGAAAGTCCGTTCGCCCGCGACAACACGCGTCACGTCCGCGAGCGAGCCAGGCACGACCCGCAGCCGCGGAGCGTGAGTAGCGACGAAATGAATCGTATCGCGGCAGTCGCTCTCAGAGGGATCGATGAGCAGCACGCGGTGGTTGGC
>JANNEY010000038.1:0-7417 GCA_031379235.1 Opitutaceae bacterium
TTCGGCGACCCCGCCCTACAGCTGAAACCAATTGCACGCGGCCTACTTCAGCGACCGCGCGAGGAACGCCCGGATTTTTCCCTTCACCTCGTCGGTCGAGAATTCCTTGCCGCCGTGGCCGACGCCGGGGAGCACAACGAGTTCCGAGGTGACGCCGGCTTCCTTCAGCTTCGCGTGCAGGCGCTGGCTCTGATCGAGGGGGACCGACGTATCTTTGTCGCCGTGCAGAATGAGGAACGGCGGGTCGTCCTTCGAGACGTGATGCAGGGCGCTTGCCTGCTTCGCGAGCTCGGGGCGATCGCGGACAATGCCGCCGAGGAGCTGCGCGCCGTTGGCCTTGGCGAGATCGGCGTCGGTCTTGCCGGCGCTGCGCACATTTGGCGGCATCGTGAGCAGGTCGCTCGGACCATAGAGGTCGAGCACGGCTTGCACGCGGCTGGAAACGGTTTCACCCGCGGGCGCCGAGGCGGTGCCGAGCACGGCGGCAATGTGGCCCCCGGCCGAGCCGCCGGAGACGGCGATACGCGCGGGATCGAGCGAGTATTTCGCGGCGTTCGTGCGCAGCCAGCGCACGGCGGCGCGCGCATCGTCGAGCTGCGCGGGCCACTGGGCGGCGTAGCTCAGACGATAGCCCATGCTCACGACGGCGTAGCCCTCGGCGGCGAGCCACGTGAGCGGGCTGTTCTCCTTGGTGCCCTTGTTCCAGCCACCGCCGTGAATCCACAGCACGACAGGCAACGGCGTTGCGGGAGTTTTCTCCGGCAGGTAAAGATCGAGGAGCTGCGCGCCCTGCGGGGTCATCGCGTATTCCTGATTGGCGACGCGCTTCACGCCGGCGGGCAGCGCGAGGCGCACGTCGCCGGCGGGGCGGACGCTGGCCCCCTTTGCACCGGTGAGGCTGTCGCCGAGATCGGCGCGCGCGGCGGCGATACGCTCCTGCAGGCGCCCGACGATCTCGGGGTGCTGCGCGGCGACGTTGTTCGTCTCCGTGGGATCGGCGCGGACGTTATAGAGCGCAACCTCGGTCTTCTCGAAACGGTAGCCGTGGCGCGTGGCGATGCCACGGATGCCGGAGTTCTCGATCGAGGCGGGCTTGAGGTTGGCGAAGTTGGACGGCTTGCCGCCGCGGCCGGGCTCGGCGGCGACGGTGAGGTATTCGTGCGGCACGTGGAGCTTCCAGTCGCCGAGGCGCACGGCGTGAAGTTCGTCGCCGGAGTAGAACAGGAACTCCTCGCGGCCCTTGGCGCCGGGCTGGCCGGTGAGGAGCGGCAGCATGTCGGCGCCGTCGAGCTTCACGTTAGGTAGCGCCGCGCCGGCGAGCTTGGTGAACGTGACGTTGAGATCCATCGTGCTGAGCGGCTCGTCGCTCACGCGGCCGGCGGGCACGCGGCCCGGCCAGCGCACGAGGCAGGGCGTGCGCATCCCGCCCTCGAACGTGGTGAGCTTACCCTCGCGCAGCGGCTTCGCGTAGCCGGCGTGCTCGCCGTAGGAGAGGAAGGGGCCGTTGTCGGAGCTGAAGACGACGAGTGTGTTTCCCTCGAGGCCGTGGCGCTTAAGCGCGGCGAGGATTTCACCGACGCCCCAGTCGAGCTCCTGCACGACGTCGCCATAGAGCCCGCGTTGGCTCGTGCCTTTGAATTTTGCCGAGGCGAAGATCGGGACGTGCGGCATCACGTGCGGCACGTAGAGGAAAAACGGCTTGTCCTTGTTGCGCTCGATGAACGCCACCGCGCCCTCTGTGAGGCGTCGTGTGAATTGCGACTGGTCCGGATCAATCTCAATCACGTCCTCGTTTTTGTAGAGTGGCAATGAGGGTATGCCCTTCGTGATCGGGTGCAGCGGGCCGTTGTCGTTGGAATAGGGGATGCCGATCCACTCGTCGAAACCGCGGCGGGTGGGCAGAAACGGCGGCTGATGCCCAAGGTGCCATTTGCCGTAGGCACCGGTCGCGTAGCCCTGATCCTTGAGCGACTGCGAGAGCAGCCGCTCGCGCTGGTGCAGGCCGACGGTGCTCGTGTGATTGAGTGCGCCGCTCATGCTCACGCGGTTGGCGTAGCTACCGGTGAACAGCGCCGCGCGCGATGCCGTGCAGACCGCCTGGGCGACGTAGAAGCTCGTGAACCGCGAACCGTCGCGCGCGAGGCTGTCGATGTTGGGCGTCTTGATGTCCTTCGCGCCGTAGCACCCAAGGTCGCTGTAGCCGAGATCGTCGGCGAAGATGAAGACGATGTTGGGTTTGGCGGGGGTGGTCGCGGCGATCGAGCGGGTGCCCAGCATGGCGGCGATTGCCAGCAGAGCGAAACGGAAGACCGCGCGAATGGAAAGGGAGGTGAAGGGGGGCATGGCTGAAAACTAGAAACGGTATCGTCAGTGGCGAGCGCGGAGTAGTTGCCATGCGATCGGCGTGGTTGCTTGCCGGAGGAATTCGGACCGTCAATTGCCGCTGGGCTCGCCGCATCGAAAATGAAGCGGCAGTGTCCTGTCCGTTGCCTTTGCCCTCAATTCTTTCCTCGATTTTTAAAAGCATTCGATTTCGTAGTCCGATGAAACCCTTCTCTTGGCTTGTCCCATTCGCTGCTCTCGGCGCCGTCGCCGCCCTCGCCGCCGCCGACACCGCCAAGCTGCCTTCGAAAATCTACGACTGGAAATCATTCGAGCCCAAGCCCACGGCCAACGGCGTGCGCCGCGATGTGTTCGACGGACCGACCGCGACGCTCGACAATATCCACTGCCACATCACGACGCTCAATCCCGGCCAGAACTCCGGCGGGCCGCGCAAGCACTTGCAGGAGGAGGTGCTCATCGTGAAGGAGGGCAGCGTCGAGGCGCACATCGACGGGAAGACGCAGACGGTCGGACAGGGCTCGGTTTTCTTTTTCGCCGCAAACGCCGTCACGCGCCTGCGCAACGCGGGCGACATGCCGTGCACCTACATCGTCCTCTACTATTACACGCCGTTGACGCCGACAAACTAGACGCGGTGTCATTGCGAGGAGCGCCGCGACGAAGAAATCCAGCTGGAATTTCCGATGGATTGCCACGGTCGGCGTCGCTTCCCTCGCAATGATAAACAATTTTCCAACCGCCTCCTGATTTTCCATCTCCCTCAACCATGAAATTCCTCCCCTGCGCCCTGCTCGCGCTCCTCGTCTCCGGTTGCGCGCTCGCGGCCGATTCCGCCAATGTGAAGCTCACCCAGCTCGACGACCGCGTTCGCGTCGAAATCGGGGGTAAACTCTTCACGGAGTATTTTTTCAAGGGCGCCTCGCGCCCCTACTGCTACCCGGTGCTCGCGGCCGACGGCACCTCGCTCGTGCGTGATTTCCCGATGAAGCAAACGGAGGGCGAGGAGACGGACCACCCGCACCACCGCGCGCTGATGTTTGCGCACAGCGACGTGAACAAGGTGGACTTCTGGAACGAAGGCACCGCCGGCACCAAGTTTCCCAAGGGCAGCACCGTGCATGATGGTTTTGCCGAGGTGAAGGGCGGCAGCGTGGGCGTGATTCGCGTGCGCAACCGCTGGGTTTCCCCCGATGGCAAACTGATCGCCACCGACGAGACGACGATGCGCTTCCGCGGCACCGGCGACACGCGCACCATCGACTACGAGGTCGTGGTCAAGGCGCAGCCCGACGAGCCGCTCGTAATGGGCGACAACAAAGACGGCACGATGGCCATTCGCGTGGCGCAGTGGATGACGCTGCCGCACAAATACCAGAAGAAGGATGTGCCCGGCGCCGGCCACTACGTCACGTCCGAGGGTCTGCGCGACGCCGCCGCCTGGGGCACGCGCGCCGCGTGGTGCGACACCTACGCTGAGCGCAACGGCAAGACCTACGGCATCGCCATTTTCGATCATCCGCAAAACGTGCGGCATCCGACGTGGTGGATGGCGCGTGACTACGGGCTCTTCACCGCGAATCCGTTTGGGCAAAAAGATTTCGAGGTCGCGGCCAAGCACCCGCCGGGCAAGGGCGACTACACGATCCCCGCCGGCGGCAGCCTTACGTTGCGCTATCGCTTTTACTTCCACATGGGCGACGAGAAGGCGGCGAAAGTTGCCGAGCGCTACGCCGACTATACGGCGGGGAAGTAGAAAGTAGGGCGGGTCTGTGACCCGCCCTCGGAAAACCCCAATCGTTTCAACCGCAGATTTCGCGGATAGCACGGATGGATTCACGCTGCGGATGCCTTTATCCGTTTCATCCGTGTAATCCGTGGTGAAGATTTTCTGCCTACCGAGGGCGGGTCACAGACCCGCCTACTTTTCAAATCACTCCATGAAACCTCTCACCCGCCGCTCGTTTCTCAAGACCACCGCGCTGGCGGGGGCTGGCGCGGCGTTCACCGCTCGCTCGTGGTCCCAGGTCGCCGGTGCCAACGGCGACATCCGCCTCGCCATCGCTGGCATGAACGGTCGCGGTAAGGAACTCGCCGTGCAGTTTCCTCGGATCGAGGGCGTGCGCCTCGTGGCGCTTTGCGATTGCGACACCGCCGTGCTCGACCGCGAGATGGCGGTGGCCCGCGCGCGCGGTCATGCGCCGGAGCGTTTCGTCGACTATCGCGAACTGTTGCCGCGCGCCGACATCGACGCCGTCGCCATCTGCACGCCCAACCACCAGCACGCGATGCAGAGCATCTGGGCGATGGAGGCCGGCAAAGACGTGCTCCACGAAAAGCCGGTCCATCACAATCACTGGGAAGGCGCGCAGCTTCTCGCCGCCGCGAAAAAACACTGCCGCCAACAAGCACCACAGCCGCGACTACCGCGCCCCGCGGATCGTGCCGCAGTTGGCGTGACAAGATTGTAGCTCTAGCCGCAGCCCGGTCCCGCTGGCACGCGAGATCTGTAGATTCGCGGACCGGCGCACTTCTCTGGGCTGTAGCTGGGATGGCATCAAACTCGACAGTAGCACGCCTCTGGTATTTCGTCGCGCGATGAAATATCCGATGCTTTTACTCGGTGTTTTGCTCCGGTTTGAGCGCGTAGTGCGGTGGCCCTGTGTGTGTTTCGCGGTGGCGTTGTGGGTGCTGACGGGCGGGACAATGCACGCTCAGGCGTGGCCGCAGATTTCACTGACCTCGCCGATCACCGGCTTTTCTTTTCCTTCGCATATCGCTCATGCTGGAGACGGCAGTGGCCGGCTTTTCGTGGTCGAACTCATGGGCCGCATTCGGATTGTGAAAAATGGTGTGGTGCAGCTCGCGCCGTTCTTGGATATCAGCGGCTTCGTAGGCGGCAATCAGGGGCTGCTTAGCGTGGCGTTTCCCCCGAACTTTTCCGTCAGTCGGCACTTCTACGTCAATTACACTGAGAAGGACACGTTTAAGGTCATCATCTCGCGTTTTACCGTGACAGCCGATCCGGATGTCGCGGATCCGTCGAGTGAACAGCGGGTCCTTGTCATCCCGCACGAGTATGCCGGCTCCCGCATTTTTCATTCCGGCGGCGAATTGGCTTTTGGCCCCGATGGCTATCTTTACTTCGGCGTCGGTGACAATGATACCGGCGAGGGCGACGGTGATGCCCTCGGGCTCGCGCAAAACGTGGGTTCGTTGCGCGGCAAGGTTCTTCGCCTCGAGGTCGAGAACGGCAATCCGCTGACCTACACCCTTCCGCCGACGAATCCCTATCTGGGCACGCCAGGTGCGCGGGGAGAAATATGGGCGGTGGGCGTGCGTAATCCGTGGCGCTCCAGCTTTGACCGGCTGACCGGAGATTTCTACATGGGTGATGTCGGACAGAATGCGTATGAGGAAATAAATTTTCAGGCCGCCGGAACGACTGGAGGTCGGAACTACGGCTGGCCGATCATGGAGGGACCGGACTGTCACAACCCCGCGATCGATTGCAGCATGACGGGTTTGACGCTGCCGGTCGGCGGCTATGTCAACCGAAGGGGGATCGACGACTGCTCGATTACGGGTGGAAAAGTTTATCGCGGGACGACCTACCCGCGAATGCAGGGAGTGTATTTCTACGGTGACTTTTGCAGTGGAAAAATATGGGGACTCCGGCGCGTTGGCGACGCGTGGCAATCCACCCTGCTGCGCGATCCGGCGGTGGCGATTCCGGTGATTACCGCGGAGGGCATGGTCAGCTTTGGCGAGGATGAGGCGGGCAATTTGTATGTCACGGACAGCCGGGCCGGAACGATTTTCAAGATTGTGGATGTAGTGGCCGGCACGCCGCCCGTTGCCGTGGTGGGAGCGTCGGTGCTATCCGGGCCGGCGCCGCTGACGGTGAATTTCACGAGCGCCGGTTCCGCCGACCCCGACGGCACAATCGCAGCCTATGCGTGGAGTTTCGGTGACGGCGGCAACTCGACCGCGTCGAACCCGTCGCGCACCTATGTCGCGGCAGGCACCTTCACCGCCGCGCTCACCGTGACAGACAATTCCGGTCTGACGGGAAGTGCTAGCGTGGTCATTACCGTGACGGCACCGGTGAACGTGGCGCCGCAGATCACATTGCAGCCCTTGAGTCAGACGGTGAACGCGGGGACGAACGTGATCTTGAGCGGAGCGGCGAGCGGAACACCGGCGCCGAGTTACCAGTGGCAGAAGAACAACCTCCCGGTGGGAGGAGCCACCAACGCGACGCTGACGCTGAACAACGCGACGGCGGGGGACAGTGGGAGCTACACCTTGGTGGCGACGAACGTGGTGAGCAGCGCGACGAGCAACGCGGCGATCGTGACGGTGACCAGCGGCGGGAACGTGGCGCCGCAGATCACGGTGCAACCGGTGAATCAGGTTGCGGCGCCAAACACGACGGCGACATTTACAGTGGGAGTGAGCGGAAGTCCGGCGCCGACAGTGGTGTGGTATCGCAACGGGCAGAGCTTCGGAGGGTGGACGGGGACGGCGCTGACGATGTATGGGGTGTCGAGCAACGACAACGGGACCTACACGGCGGTGGCGACGAACGTGGCGGGCACCGCCACGACCAATCCGGTGACCCTCACGGTGACCAGCAACCCGATCGCGCCGCAAATCACCTTGCAGCCGGTGGGGCAGACGGTGACTGCGGGCAGTAGCGTGACGTTGAGCGGAGCAGCGAGCGGCACACCGGCGCCGAGCTACCAGTGGCAGAAGAACGCGGTGGCGATCGTCGGGGCGACGAACGCGACGCTGACCCTGAACAACGTGACGACGGGGGACAGCGGGAGCTACACCTTGGTGGCGACGAATCCTGTCAGCAGCGCGACGAGCAACGCGGCAGTGCTGACGGTGACGGCGCCGGTGAACACGGCGCCGCAGATTACGTTGCAGCCGGTGGGCCAAGCCGTGGGCGTGGGAGCGAACGTGACCTTGAGCGGAGCGGCGAGCGGAACACCGGCGCCGAGTTACCAGTGGCAGAAGAACAACCTCCCGGTGGGAGGAGCCACCAACGCGACGCTGACGCTGAACA
>JANNEY010000097.1:0-1525 GCA_031379235.1 Opitutaceae bacterium
TTGGCCATCTACGACGACCGCGGTGGCGTGCAGCCTCCACTCGCTTTAATCGAAAACGAAACGGTGATCGGCCGCATCCGCGCCGAAGATCAGCTTCCGCTCGTCCGCCGCTACACCGAGAAAACCGTCTCGTTCATCCGCGACGCCAAGGCGAAAGACCGCCCGTTCTTCATCTACCTCGCCCACAACGCCGTTCATTTCCCCCTCTATCCGTCCGAGCAGTTCCGTGGCTCCTCGCCCAACGGTCTGCTCGGTGACTGGGTGCAGGAAGTCGACTGGAGCGTCGGCCAAATCCTCGACGCCCTCCGCGAGCAGAAGCTTGATCGCAACACCCTCGTCCTTTTCGTCTCCGACAACGGCGGCCCGACGAACCAAGGCGCGAACAACGGAGCACTCCGCGGCAGCAAAGGCTCGACCCTCGAAGGCGGCATCCGCGTCCCGGGACTCGCGTGGTGGCCCGGCAAAATCCCCGCCGGCTCGTCGACCGACGCCATCACTACGATGATGGATGTGCTCCCCACGTTCGCGCGCCGCGCCGGTGCGCCGCTCGACGCCAATCGCAAAATTGACGGCGTCGATCTCTGGTCCGTGCTCAGCGGTGAGCCCGGCGCGCCGCCCCGCGACACGTTTCTCTATCACCGCGGCTTGCTCCTCGAGGCCGTGCGCTCCGGTCCGTGGAAACTCCACCTCGCCACCGGCGAACTCTACAACCTTTCCGCCGACATCGGCGAAGCCACCAACGTCGCCGCGCAAAATCCCGCCATCGTCACCCGCCTCACCGCCATCGCCGATGCCACCCAGTCCGATCTCGGCCGCGACGGCATCGGACCCGGGGTGCGTCCGCTCGGCCGCGTCGCCAATCCCCAACCACTCATCGCGCTCGACGGCACCGTGCGGGCCGAGGTTGCCGGAGTGCAAAAGAATTTCCCGTGACCTATCTTCCTCGTATCTTTCGCCGTGTTTGCGCCGCCCTTGTCACGATTACGTCGTTGGCCGTAGCCCAAACCGCCGGCATCCCCACGGCCGCCGATTCCGCCCGCAACGTAAAGATCAAATGGGTCAACGCGCCCAAGCCCGGCCAGCTCCCAGACGGCGTCGCGCATCACACGTTCCGGAGCGTCGCCCTCGGGCAGGAGGTCGGCTACTGCATCTATCTCCCGCCCGCCTACGCGACCGACCCGACGCGGCGTTTCCCGGTCATCTATAATCTCCATGGTGCCGGCGGGAATGAGCTGCACAGCTTCACCGACGCGAAAATCCTGCACGAAGGGATCGTGGCGGGTCGTTGGCCCGCGATGATTCTCGTGCTCCCCAACGGCGGCAGCCACACGTTCTACAAAAATTCCGCCGACGGAAAACTTCCCGCCGAGACTCTCATCGTCCGCGAACTCCTCCCGCATATCGACGCCACTTATCGCACGATCGCGGCGCGCACCGGCCGCGCGATTGAAGGCTTCTCGATGGGTGGACGCGGCGCCACGCGACTCGCGATGAAGTATCCCGAGCTCTTCTGCTCGCTGCACAA
>JANNEY010000128.1:0-6271 GCA_031379235.1 Opitutaceae bacterium
CGGACAATAGCTGGGAACTGGTCCGACCGTCATAGTTGCAGATGCTTTCGCCTGTCCCAGCCGCTCACCAACCAAACTCCTCATGACTTTTCCTGCCAAACCGGGCCTCGCTTTCTCGATCACTGCGCTCCTCTTTGGAACCGCCTCTCTCTCCAGCGCTCAGACCGCGCCAACCAACGTCCAACGCGACCCCGGCGAGGCCATCACGCTCTCCGCGTTCACCGTGCAGGCCGAGGGCGACCGCGGCTACGCCGCCTCCGAAACCCTCACGGGCAGCCGCGTCGCCACGAAGATCATCGATTTGCCCTACACGGTGAACGTCATGACCAGCGAGTTCCTCGCCGACTTCGCCATCTTCGAACTCGACGACACGCTCACGCAGATCGGCAGTTTCACCGGGCTGAACAGCGGCGGCGGTTTCACGCTGCGCGGCTTCGCCTCGACCTCGCAGTTGCGCGACGGGTTTTTCCGCCTCGGCCGCTTCGGCGCGAGTAACGTGGATCGTATCGAGATCATCAAGGGCTCGAATGCCGCGATCTACGGCCGCACGTCGCCCGGCGGCATGATGAACATGATCTCCAAGGCGCCGAAGGCGAAGGAGGGCTACTCGCTCAGCCTAAATGTCGGCGACTACAATACCCGCCGCGGTTCCATCGAGGCGACCGGCCCGGTTTACCGCGGTGAGCTGGGCAAGACGTCCTATATTTTCACCGGCACGCAATACTCCCGCGACTTCGTGCAGGCGAATGCCGCGAGTCGCAACACCGAGCTCTACCTCGCCCTCAAGCACGAGTTTCGCGACGCCTCGTCGCTGATGGTTTCCGGCGAATATTTTCTCCAGACGCGCCACGCGCCTCCCGCGGCCGTGCCGATCATCACAGACCTTAAAAACACGGCGTCCAACCTCGACGATGAGGTCGTCGGCTACGCGAAGAGCCTGGGCCGCTACGATCCCTACGGTCCGCACAGCGAGTTCAACAAGGCCTACGTCAATGTCTCGGCCACCTACGAAAAGCGCCTGTCCACGGTGTGGAGCGCGCGTTTCGGCTCGAACTACTACCGCTCGCGTTCGTGGAATTATAATCAAAACAACGCGTTTGGCGGGATTAACCTCAACACGTTCACCGCCAATCCGCTCGTGCCCGTGCCGCTGACTTCCACCCGCGGCAACACCCCAATCAAGCAACTCTTCATCGAAGACGGCGGCGGTTTTCAGGGCGACTTGTTGGCGACCTATCGCCTCATGAACGGCCAGGTGGAGAACCGCACCCTGCTCACGGTCGACTTCAACGACTACTACCGTTGGGACCCGCGTTGGAATTTCGGCGGCGCCACGCAACCCGACATGGCCGCGTGGAATGCCGCGACGTCGGGTCGCGTGGTCACGCTCAATCCGGATTTCACGCCGGCGGGCCCGCTGACGTATTTTCCGAAGGATTTCACTTGGGGCGCCGAAGTTCCGGGCCTCGTCTCCAAGCGCCGCATCACGGTCCTCGGCGGCCTGCTGCGCCAACAATCCGCGTTCTTTGACGGGCGGCTGCTCGCGTTTGCCGGCGTGCGCTTCGACGCCGTGAAGTTCAATGCCCGCGATTTCACGACGGCAGTGACCGCGTTCAACATTTATCCCGGCTACGCCAACTACGCGCCGGGCCAGGCCATCCGCAAACAGACGAATCAGGTGAAGCCCAACCTCGGGGTGAACTACAAACTGACACCCGCGCTCCGCATCTTCGCGAACTACAGCGAGAGCTACTTCGTCAATCAGGCGGAGCTCGCCACGCAGCTGGTCGATCCGGACTGGAAGGCCGAGGTCGCCAACGGCTACGACTACGGATTCAAGGGTTCGTTCTTCGACGACAAACTGAACTTCACGGTGAGTGGATTCTACGCGCTCCGGAATAACGTCACCGTAAACGATCTCCAGGAAACCGCGCCGGGATCGGGCACGTTTCTCACCGTGTCGCGCAAAGATGGCGACCAATTCGTGCGCGGCTACGAGATCGACCTCAACTGGCGCATGACTCGGGAACTGAGCGTCAACGGTAGCTGGGGCCACGTCTTTTCGATCTACAAAGATTTCGGCGCCGCGAATCCGCTCGCGGTCGGTCGCCGCGTGAACGGCGTCTCGCCGCAAAACGGCAGTCTCTCTTTCCGGTTCGCCCCGCAGAGCGCCGCGCTCAAGGGATTTTCGGCCAACGTCGGGGTCAACTTCATCGCCAGCACGCCGACCGAAGCGCCCAACACGGGCGATACCTACACGACCACGACGACCGGCGCACGCATCCTCCAACGCACCACGCGCCAATGGGCGCTCCGCGTGCCCTCCGTTACGCTGTGGAATGCGGGCTTCCGCTACAATCTGCGCCGCAGCGCGAAATTCGACCAGACGTTTGCGCTGAACATCAATAACGCCTTCAACCTCGACTACCTCAAGGCGAGCAAGCAACTCGGCGACGGCCGCACCGTGACGTTCAGCTACACGCTCGGCTTCTCCAGTTTGAAATTCTGAACTCATCGCCACCCGCCACCGCAACCTGCCGCCTCCTCCGGACAGAATGAAAACGCTCCTGCTGGTTAGCACCGTTCTCGCGCTCTCTCTCACCGCGCGGTTGCCGGCGGCTCCGCCCAACATCGTCGTCTTCATCTCCGACGACCACAGCCTGCTCGACTCGCAGGCTTACGGCTCCACCGAGGTCCGCACACCGCACATGGCGAAGCTTGCCGCCGATGGACTGAAATTCACGCACGCGTTTGTCGCCTCCCCGGCGTGTGGCCCGAGCCGCACCGCGCTGCTCACCGGCCTCTGGCCCGCGCGCAACGGCGCCGAGCCCAATCACAAACCGAAAAATCCTGGCGTCGCCTCGCTTCCACCGGTCCTCCGCGCTCTCGGCTACGAGGTCGTCGCGATCGGCAAGGTCGCGCACATCGACTACGCGAAGAACGATGGCTTCGACTCCGTCGTGGGCCCGAATCAAGGCTTCGAAGACACCACCGCCGTCGCGAAATTTCTCGCCGCCCGCGACTCGTCGAAGCCGCTCTGCCTCTTCGTCGGCACGCGCCACCCGCACACCGTCTGGAGCACCGAGCTCACCTACGACCCTGCGACCGTGAAGATCCCGCCGACGCATTTCGATGACGCCACCGCTCGCGCCGAGCGCGCCCGCTACCTAACCGACGTCACCAAGGCCGACACCCTCCTCGGCGAAGTCCGCGCGCTGGTTCGTGACAAAATTCCCGGCGATACACTCTTCATCTACACCGCCGATCACGGCGCCGCGTTACCCTTCGCCAAGTGGTCGCTCTATGACGCCGGCATCCGCGTTCCGCTCATCATGGCGTGGCCGGGTCACCTCAAGCCCGCCACCACCAGCGATGCGATGGTTTGCTGGCCTGACCTTCTGCCGACGTTCATCGAATTGGCCGGAGGGAAAGTCCCCGCCGGCCTCGACGGAAAATCCTTCGCTGGCGTGCTCCGCGGCACGACCACAACGCACCGCGACCGCGTGTTCACCACCCACAGCGGCGACGGAAATTTCAACGTCTACCCGATCCGCAGCGTGCGGACCCGTGACTGGAAATACATCCGTAATCTTCATCCCGAGTTCCAATATCACACCCACATGTCCCGCGCGATCGGACCCCATCGCCCGCTCTTTTGGGACACCTGGCTCGCCGCCGCGAAGACCAAACCCTCGGCCGCCGTCGTCGTGAACCGCTACATCGAGCATCCCGCGGAAGAGCTCTACGATCTCGCCGCGGATCCCTTTGAGCTGCGCAACCTCGCCGCCGATCCGCGCCACGCCTCCCGCGTCGCCGAGCTGCGCGGCGAGCTCGCCGCCTGGATGAAGGAGCAGAGCGACGCCCAAACTGTGTTCGGCCAACCGCTCCTCCACGGCGAGCCCGTGACGAACCTCGCACTCGGTGGTGCGCAAAAAAAACGTTAGCCGAAATCCATCTCTTCCCCAGCCTCGGTTCCTTCCCCATGACCTACCGCATCGTGCCGCTGTGTTCCCTCCCTTCGTCCCTTCATTCGTTCACCGGTCTGCTCCTCGTCGCCGCGCTGGCGAGTGCCGGCCTCCACGCTCAAGTCGCTCCTTCAGCGCCTGCTTCGGCGCCCGCCGCCGCAAACGCTTCGAAAGACGAAACACTCGTCCTCACTCCGTTCCAGGTTAACGCCAGCTCCGACACCGGCTACGCCGCCACCAGCACGCTCGGCGGCACGCGCCTCAAGAGCGAACTCCGCGACGTCGCCTCGCAGATCGACGTGATGACCTCCGAGTTTCTCGACGACATCGGCGCGCTCACGCTCGACGAGGCGCTGCGCTACTCGATGAACATCGAGTCGAACGACGAAAATTTCTCGCCCGGCACCGACGCGAACACCAACAGCGTCTTCTCCTCCGCCTACGGCAGCCGCACGCGCGGCCTGAGCCGCTCCAACAACACGCACGATTTCTTCGAGACCAACGTCCCGCTCGACACCTACAACCCCGGCAAGCGTTTCACCCTCGTCTCCGGCTCCAATGCGATTCTCTTCGGCGCCGGTTTTGCCGGCGGCACCAACGATGTTTCGTTCGACCGCGCCGACCTGCGGAAATTTTCCGGCAACACCACCATCCGCGCCGATTCCAACGGCAGCCTCCGCACGTCGCTCAACCTCAGCCAGCCGCTCATCCGCAACATTCTCGGCCTCCGCGTCGCCGGCTTGCGCGCCGACGAGCGCGACTACCGCGAGGCCGTCGGTTCGAAGACCGACCGCCTCTACACGTCGCTGATGTTTCAGCCGCACCAGCGCATCTCCGTGCGCGGCTGGCTGGAGAAATACGAGTCGCGCCAGCGCAACGCCGCCAACACCCTCGTCGCCGATCGTGTGAGCCCGTGGCTCTCGACCGCGACGCGCCCCACGTTCAACAACGCCGGCCTCACCCCCGCGAGCACCGCGGCGCAGTTCACCAGCGCGTTCAACGCCCAGGGCGCGGACCTCGCGCGCTCAGCCGAGCGCTTCAGCAACGTCGCCTCCGCCGGCACCGTCGTCTTCAACCTCGACGGCACCCAGCCCACCTCGATCCGCAATTGGACCAACACCGTCACGTCCAGCCGCCCGCTCGACGGCACGCAGGACCCGAGCATCGTCGATCCCGCGATCTATCCGCTCGACCGCAACGTCGTTGGCAACGCGATGCAGCGCCGCTGGCGCGCGAGCATCCACGGCTTCGTCTTCGAACTGAATCCGTGGCGCGATATCTACATCGAGGGCGGCTACAACCGCGAGGTCTTCGACACCCGCTCGCTCAGTTTCATTTCCGGCAACAACACCGATCTGCGCGTCGAGCTGAACCGCTTTCTCCCCGACGGCGTCACGCCGAATCCCAACCTCGGAAAATATTACGTCGAGGACGACATCACCGGCAGCATGTGGCGCAATCACCGCACCGAGCGCCGGCTGCAGGTCGCCTTCGCCCAGGATTTGGAAAAACGGGGCGGCCTCTGGCGCTGGCTGGGCACGCACCAAGGCGCCGTGATGTATACCGGCGGGATCAACATGCGCGTGCAGCAGAACAACAACAACGCCCGCATCATCTCCGACAACACCTTTGACGGCATTGCCTATCCCGCCGGCACCAACGCCGCCAACGACAACACCCGCAACACGCGCCGGCTTCGCGCGCGCTTCTACGTCGATACCCCGCAGAACAACAGCCGCGGGCAGTTTGAGCTGCGTGCGCCGTTCAACCTCTGGGACTCCAGCGAGACGCGCGTGATCGGCAAGGACTCCGCCGGCCGCGACGTCGTGATCAACTCCGGCATGAGCAATCCTTACGGCGCGCAGGTGCAGACCTCCAACGGCAAGAAAAAAGAGGACGCCCTGCAGTGGGGCATGCAGAGCAGTTTCCTCCAAGGCCGCCTCAACCTCACCATTGGTGAGCGTTTCTCCGACGCCTCGTTCGCGCCGTGGGTCGGCCAAGGCGGCGCGAATAGCCGCCTCGCGCGCCGCTACAACGCCGCCACCGGTAAGTATGAGGAGCCCGTCCGCAGCGGCGCCGCGACTATTTTTCCCAGCAACGGTCAGGCCGTCGGCAACTCCGGCTTTGAGCCGTGGGACGCGATGCTGAGCCGCGGCGGCGAGTTCGATTCCCTCGAGGCGGCGACGAAATACAGCGTCACCTCGCGGCTGAAGGGTGTCGTGCTCCATCCCTTTGGCCGCAATGCCATCCCGAGCCTGCACTACACCGAATCGTCGTCGGCCTTCGTCGCCGACTTCACGCGCAAA
>JANNEY010000153.1:0-4613 GCA_031379235.1 Opitutaceae bacterium
AAATCACCCAGGCGCTCACGCTCGATCCTGATTCGGCGGAAGCCCATGCTACGCTCGGGCTTTCGCTCACGCGTGTCGGCAAGAACGCCGAGGCCGAACCGTCTCTCCGCCGGGCCGTGGCCCTCAACCCGAACTATGCCTCGGCCCAGCAGTGGCTGGGTGTATGTCTGCTCTTACTCGCCCACATGGATGAGGCGCTGGGGCACTTGAAACTCGCGACCGAACTCGATCCGCTGTCGCCGACCATCTGGCTCAACTACGGCTTGGGACTGAGCAACGCCGGCCGACAAATAGAAGGAATTATTGCCTTTGATCGCGCGCTCACCTTGCAGCCGAGTTTTCAATTGGCGCTCGCCGGCAAGAGCTCTGCTTTGGTCGAACTCGGCCGCTTCCCCGAAGCCGTCGCACTGGTGAGATCGCGGCCCAGCGGTGCCGGGAGGGCCGAGGAGGACAACCAGTTATTTGTTTTTGCCCGGGCGGGGCTCAAAGCCGAGGCGGAGGCACTCCTCGCCCAGACCTCCGCTCCGGCGATCCGAGGTCTGCTCGCGCTGGGACGAACCGACGAGGCCCTGTCGCGCCTGTCCCGGCGAAATAGCGCTGCTGCGCGCAGCGGCTACCTCTGGGACCCGATCTACGACTCGGTGCGCAACGATCCGCGCTGGGTGAAATATATGGCGGAGACCGGCCAGACCGAAGCCCACGCCCGCGCGCAGGCGTGGCGCGCGGCGCATCCGCCGGAGAAACCCACGGCGAAGTGACACGGCGCGACGCGCGGGACGGCTGGGCGCGTTTCAAAAAATCGCGGATTGGGTTGTCGGTCAACCGCGAGCAGCGGGCAGATACAGGGACGCCGGCCTGCGTGAGAGGACGCTGAATTCGTCTGCTCGCCGAGGTGCGTCGATTCTTCGCACCGGCGATGGAGGGAGAGGACCCGCTAAAACTGCTCCACGCCCAGCTGCGCGCCCACGATTTTGCGCATGGCATCGAAGTGGGTGTCGCGGCACGCCACCGGCAGCTTCGTGCGGATGGCCACCGTCGCGACGAACAGATCGTTGCGCGGAATCGTGAGGCCCTTGGCCCGCAGTTGCCGCTCCAAGCGCGCCGCCGCATCCCAATCCTCGGCCGCGAATGGCAGGTGCGCGCTGAATGCCAAGGCCTGGGCGAGGTCGGCCTCCTCCTCCGGCTTCACCCCGCTCAGCAGCTCGAACCGGATGGGACAGGTGTAGGCCGCCGTCTCCGATTCCAACAGTCGCGCCACAAAGTGCTTCACCGCCGGGTCGCCCTTGCGGCGGAGAAATTCAATCCACAGCGAGCTATCGACGAGCTTCATAGAAATCGAGCTGTTCCAGTTCGTCGTTGGTCAGGGCGAAATCGGTCTGGCCCGACACGGCCCGTGCAATGAATTCCCGCCGGGCTTGCTGGCGCAGAAATTCCGCCAACGCCTGACTCACCGCCGGGGACTTCTTCTCCTGGCCGGTGAAATGCTGAATTTTTCGCAGCGTCGGCGCATCAATCTCAATCGTGATTCTCATACTTTATGGCGAATAAATGATGATTGTTCGGGTTCGGCAAGCACCTTTGCGAAGGCGTCAAGCATGGGCCACGGCTTTCCGGTTTGGCCGGCCCGTCGTAGGGGCGCGCCTCGTGCGCGCCCTGAGGCGTGGACGAGCCACGCCCCTACTCAAACCGGAAAGCCGTGAAGCATGGGCCCGTGCGGTTGGCGCCGAGCGCTGCCCCCGCTCAATACGTCGCGCGTCCGCCGGAGATGTCGAACACCGCACCAGTCGTGAACGAGCAGTCGTCGCTGCACAGCCACGCCACGAGCGCGGCGACCTCATCGACGGAGCCGGCCCGGCCCATGGGAATTTTCGAGAGCATATACTTCACGTGCTCCGGCGAGCATTGCTTCAGAATCTCCGTCTCGATCACGGCCGGGGTGATGCAGTTCACGCGGATGCCGGTCGTGGCGAGCTCCTTGCCGAGTGATTTCGTGAGCCCGATGACGCCGGCCTTGGCGGCGCTGTAGTGCGAGGCGTTGGGGTTGCCCTCCTTGCCAGCGATGGAGGCGACGTTGACGATCCGGCCGGTGTCGCGCGCGAGCATCAACGGCACGATGGCGCGGCAGCAGAGGAACACGGCGAACAAATCCAATTCCATCACCACGCGCCACTCGGCGGGCGTGCATTCCCAGAGTCTCTTGTTCACGCCGGCGATGCCCGCGTTGTTCACGAGTAGGTGGATGGCGCCGAAGCGCGTGTGCGTGGCGGTCGCCGCGGCGGCGACTGCGGCCTCCTGCGTGATGTCCACGGTGACCGTCTGCACGCGCTCGCCGGCACCGAGAGCGGACGCAGCGGCGCCGAGCGCAGAAGCGTCGTTGTCCCACAGGCTGCATGAGGCGCCCGAGGCGAGAAATCGCCGCGCGACCGCGAGGCCGATGCCGCGTGCGCCGCCGGTGATGACGGCCACGCGGCCGGAAAGATCGATGTGGTTCATAAGAGGAATGAGTCGTCGGAGCGGAGCGGCGGTTTGGAACCGCCGGTTTTATACCAACGGCTGGTGAAAAATTGACTTTTGAGGGTGGCGTCGGGACCTCCGGGCCCGACGGTTTTGGTCTGCGGTTCACCGGTGGCCGGGCCCGGAGGACCCGACCCCACCTCGATCCAACTTAAGTCCAGAAATCATGCGACGCCGGTATTATTACGGGAGGCGCCGCGAGAAGAAACCCCTTCACTGGCGGCGGTTGAAAACCGCCGGTCCGGCAAGGCGCGCGGCTGGTCGGGAGGGGTCGCCGCCGTGTCTTACTTCAGTTCGCGGATCTTCACGTTCCGATACCAGCAGTCGTCCTGATGGTAGGTGAGCATGATGTGGCCGTCGATCTTGTCGCCGAAGCCGGCGTCCTTGGAGAATTTGCTTTTCGCGATGCCGGCCTTCACGGCCTCGCTGCCGAGTTCATAGGTGAGGACGTTTTTGCCGTTGAGCCAGTGTTCGACGGTTTTGCCGCGCACGACGATCTTGGACTGGTTCCACTCACCCGGTTTGCGCAGCGGCTTGTCGGCGGCGGGCGGCAGCACTTCGTAGAAGGAAGCGGTCTGGCGGTGCGCTCCGATCTTGCCGTCGGGGTGGCCGACGTCGTCGAGCATTTGGTATTCGTGGCCGGGCGACTTGGTGCGGGCCTCGGTGACGAAATACTTCACGCCGTTATTGCCGGCGACGGGGATTTTCCACTCCCAGGCGAACTCGAAGTCGCGGTATTTCTTCTCGGTGATAAGTTCTGAGCCCTTCACTTTGGCGATGGCGTGGAGCGTGCCATCGACGACTTCCCAACCGCCGGGAGGTTTGGCGGCATAGGTGCGCCAACCGTTCATCGTTTTTCCATCGAAGAGGAGCTGCCAGCCGGCGGATTTTTCCGCGGCCGTGAGCTGGTTGTCGGCGGCGGGGGAGAGGAGCGCGCTCGCGGCGAGCACGGCGGCGGCGAGGAAGGGGCGAGGGTTCATCGGCGAATGGCATGGGGGAAACGCGGGCGTTTGGAAAGCCCCGACACGCGATCGCGTTTCTCCCGCAGAAAACCATTGTTCCCTGCGCGCCTCGCACCTAGCAACACGCCTCACCCATGTCCGCCCACGTCATCGTCCGCGATCTGCGAAAATCCTACGGCAGGGTCGAGGCGGTGCGCGGGGTGAGCTTTGCCATCGAGCCGGGCGAGATTTTCGGCCTGCTCGGGCCCAATGGCGCGGGCAAGACCACCACGGTCGAGTGCCTCGTCGGCCTGCGCGAGCCCGACGCCGGCGAGATCGAGGTCTGCGGCGTCGATGCCCGCCGCGATCCGCAGGGCGTGAAGGAAAAAATCGGCGTCGCGCTTCAGACCACGTCGTTGCAGGACAAGATTACGCCGCGTGAGGCGCTGCAGCTTTTCGGCTCCTTCTATCGCGGCCGCGTGGCGCCGGAGGAATTGATCGAGCGTTTTGCACTGACGGAAAAGGCCGACGCACCGGTGGATTCCCTCTCGGGCGGACAACGGCAGCGCCTCGCCCTCGCGCTGGCGTTCGTCAATCGCCCTCAGCTCGTGTTTCTCGACGAGCCCACGACCGGCCTCGATCCGCAGGCGCGGCGCGAACTCCTCGCGACCATCGCGCGGATGAGGGTGGATGGTTTCACCGTCCTCCTCACCACGCACCATCTCGACGAGGCGGAGGGCCTGTGTGACCGCGTGGCGATCATCGACCGCGGGCGCATCGTCGCCACCGGTCGGCCGCGCGAACTCATCGCGCAGTCGAGTGCGTGGCAGTCGGTCACGCTCGTCACGAGCACACCTCTCGACCCCAAAAAACTCGCGGCCCTGCCGGGCGTGAGCGCGCTCGCGGGCGAAGGCACGGAAGCGCGGTTCCAAACGAGCCACGCCACGGCGACGCTCGCGGCGCTAACCGCCCTCCTCACAGAACAGCGCGCCGAAGTCGTCGAGCTGCAGGTGAAGAAAGCTTCGCTGGAGGACGTGTTTCTCCGGCTGACGCGGGAGGGCGAAAAATGAGCATGAGATTGCCGCTCGGTGTCTGCGTAGCGGCGGGCGTCCCTGCCCGCCGATCTGGACGCGCCATTCCGGCGGGCAGGGACGCCCG
>JANNEY010000154.1:0-6367 GCA_031379235.1 Opitutaceae bacterium
CGGGCGTCCCTGCCCGCCGAGGGTTGCGGTTTGGTCGAACGCCCTGAACCGGCGGGCAGGGACGCCCGCCGCTACGAAACGACTACGGCACGTCGTAAACTTCGACGATGGCGAGGCCGGTGGTGGTGCCGGTGCCCTTGACCTCGACGGTGTAGTTGCCCGGTTGGAGCGTCGCGAGCAGCGCGGCGTCGCGCGAGGCGGGGCCGGACAAAGCGAAGGCACCCACTTGGTTGAACGCCGCGGTCAGCGCCGCGGTGCCGCCCCAGTTGTCGTTCTCGCCGATCTTGGCGGAGGCGGCGTTGAAGAGCGTGAGCTGCGGGTCGGCCACCACGCCGGGGATGTTGAATGGCGCCGCGCCGAGCGTCGGGCCGACGGCGCGAATCAAAACCGTTTTCGATTCTTGTCCGCCGATCACGAAACCGACGGTGAGGCCGGTGCCGAGTTGCTTGAGCACGGAGACGTTCACGAGCCGTGGCGTGGACGCGACGAAGATGGCGGCGGGCGTGGCGTCGTAGATTTCGGCGATGACCGTGCCGGTGCCGGTGCCCGCGGCGGAGACCTTCACGGAGTTGTCGCCGGGCGCGAGGTTCGCGGCCACCGCCGAATCGAGCGAGGTCGGACCCGTGTAGGGAAACGCGCCGACCGCGGCCATGGCCGCGCTGATCGCGGCGGTGCCGCCCCAATTGTCGTTCTCGCCGGTCTTCGTCGAGCCCGCGAAGAGTTCGAGCTTCGGATCGTTCAGCGTGCCGCCGACGCCGAGCGCGCCGAGCGACGGGCCGGCGGCGCGGATGACGAGCGGCTTGGTGCCCGTGGTGCCGGCGCCGCCGATCACGTAGCCCATCGTAAACGTATCGCCGCTCGTCGGAATCGTGGTGAGGATCGAAAGGTTGATGAGGCGGCCGGCGGTCGAGGGGATGAAGCCGAGGACGGCGACGTTGCTCGTGGTCGGGCCGACGGCGTTGATGGCGACGAGGGTGTAGTTGCCGAGGTTGGCCACCTGCACGCTACTCACGGTGAGCGAGGCATTCGTCGCGCCGGGAATCGCGACGCTGTCCCTCTGCCACTGGTAGGTGATCGCGAGCGTGCTCGTGGCGGTGGCGGTGAAGGTGACGTTTGTGCCCGGGTTGACGTTCTGCCCGACGGGCTGCGAGGCGAAGGTCGGCGGCGGCGTGAACGAGAGCACGCCGTTGTTGCTGGTGCTCGAGCCGGCCATGTTGGTCGCGACGAGGGTGTAGTTGCCGAGGTTGGCGGTCTGGATGTTCGTCACGGTGATGGCGGAGGTCGCCGCGGTCGGCGTGTTGGGCGACGGGACGATCGTCGCGGTCGTCGCGCCGGCAATGGCAACGCCATCTTTCTGCCACTGGAAGGCGGTGATCGGGGCGTTGCTGGTGGCGCCGGAGGTGAAGGTCGCGTTCACGCCGGGTGACACGACCTGGCTGATCGGCTGTGGCGTGATGTCGGGCGCGAAGACGCTCATGCGGACCATGTGGCCGTTGGTGTCCGCGATGTAGAGGTTGCCACGCGCGTCCGAGGCGATGCCCTGGGGATCACGGAACGTTGCAGCGTTGCCGATGCCGTCGGAGCCGCCGACCGCCAGGGCGGTTCCGGCGAGCGTGGTGACGACGCCGGCCGGACTAACTTTTCGGATGAGCTTGTTGGCGGAGTCGGCGACGTAAACGTTGCCGCTCGCGTCCACGGTGAGGGCGTAAGGTTGATTGAACCGCGCCGCGCTGCCCGTGCCATCGATGGCGGCGGTAATGCCGTTGGAAAATCCGGCGAGCGTGGTTACGGTGCCGGCGGGCGTGATTTTACGGATGGAGTTGTTGTCACGGTCCGCGACGTAAACGTTGCCGTTGCCGTCCACCGCGACGCCGCGCGGCGAACTGAATCTGGCGGCGGCGCCGGTGGCGTCCACGTTGCCGAAAATATTTGCCAGCGGTCCGGCTAACGTGGTGACGGTGCCGTCCGGCGCGATTTTGCGGATCGATTGGTTGCCGGTGTCCGCGACGAAAACATTGAAGTTTTTGTCGACTGCCACGCTGTTCGGCGAAATGAAACGCGCGGCGGCGCCGACGCCGTCCGCACTGCCGGCGGTGCCGCCGGCGAGCGTGGTCACGACGCCGGCCGGCGTGATTTTGCGGATCGCGGAGTTGCTGGTGTCGGCCACGTAAACGTTGCCCGCGCCGTCCACGGCGAGGCCGCGGGGGAGATTGAAGCGCGCCGCGCCGCCGCTGCCGTTGACGAAGCCGGGACTGGTCGCCGCGCCCGCGATCGTCGTGACGACGCCGAAGAACGTGATCTTGCGGATGGTGTGGTTGTTCGTGTCGGCGACGTAGGTGGTGCCGTTGGCCTCGACGGCGATGCCATTGGGAAAATTAAACCGGGCGGCCGTGAGCGTGCCGTCCTGCGAGCCGGAGGTGCCGGCACCGCCGATGGTCGTGATGAAATAGGGCGTGGCGTAGTTGAGCTGCGCATTGGCCGTGAGCGGGGCCAGCGCGGTGGCGAGCACGAGGGCGCTCAAGCGGAGATCAAAACGGCGGAGGAGGGAGGTTTTTTTCATGGGAGTGAGGCGCAGCGGGTGAAACGCACAGCGCCCGGTCAGACCGGACTGCACGGCGCGGAGGAGACGCAGCCTCGCGCAAAGAAGATGGTAGAAATCGCGCGCGCGATTTCAGGAAATCGTGCGGGAAGGCGGAAATTTCTCAGCGAGCTTGGCCCGAATGTAGGGCGTCTGTCTTGCAGACGCCGTGGTGGAAACGAAATCCCGCGTCAAAATGCGTCAGTAAGACTGACGCCCTACGCGATCACCAATCCAACCCGCGTGCCGCGAGTTCCCGCCGCAGCGCGCGCAGGTCCCATTGCGTGAGCAGGCCGTTTTCCCAGCAAACGGTGAGTTGCGCGCCATCGGGCGAGAAGGCGAGGTCGGGCACGTAGCTGCCGGAGCGCGGCGTCTCCAAATGCGCGACGACTGCTCCGTCACTGGTGCGCACGAGGCCGATGGTCGCGCCGGCGCCAATCGCGAGCAGAGAGCCGTTGGGGGAGAAGGCGGCGTTCTTGCCCGCGCCAGAAAAATCAGCCGGCAGCGCTGGGCCGGGAGCGCCGTCCGCAGCATGCAGCAGCGTGGAACTGGTGGTGGCAGTGCCGAATGCGATCCAGCGGCCATCGGCGCTGGCGCGCACATGGTAGCCCCGCGTGTGCGGGAGCGTGCGCAGCTCGCGGCCGGTCGCGGCGTCGTGAATCGCGAGGGGCGTGAGGCCCATGCCGTCGGTGCTGTTAGCGAGCACCTCGCGATCACCGTTGAGGAAAACGGCGCGCCCGGCACCGGGCAGTTTCCAGCGCACGGCGGGCGCGGCGCTGTCGAGGGCCACGACCTTGACCTCGCTGCGCCACATCGAGACGAGCGCAGCGCGCCGGCCGTCACGCGTGAGATCGGCGAGCACGAAACCCTCTTCGCCCTCGATCGTCTCGGGTGCGCCCAGCCGCGGCGCGCCGTCCGCGGCGAACGTCAACGGCACGCGCACGAGGCCGAGCTCACGGCTGGCGCTGAGCAGGCTGCGGCCGTCGCGCGCGAAGCGGACGCCGCCGTGATTGTTCCCGGTGCCGAGCCGGCTCGTCGCTTGCACGCGCCCCGTCGCTACGTCGCGCAATTGCACCGCGCCCCATACCGCGGTCGCGAGCCACCGTCCGTCGGGCGAGTAGTCGAGCGCGGCGCCGCCATGGTTGGTCACGTTGTCGTAGCCGCCCGTGCCCTGCGACGCAATCGAGCGGACGATGACGGGGAGTTCGAGCCGGAAAAGCTGGGCCTGCGCGGTGGTCGCGCCGGCGACCAGCGTGCCCGCGCGGTCGATAGCGAGGGACCCGCGGCCGCCGAGGCTGGCCGACAGCAGGGGGCGGGCGCTCTCGGGATCCCAGAGTGTGACGGTGCCGCCCTGATTGGCGCTCAATAGCGTCGCGCCGGGCCCGAACCGGCCCCATGTCGCCCGCGGATCGCTGATCGTGCGCTCCAGCCGGCCGGTGCGCGCCGCAAAGATCTCGAGCCGCCGGCCGGTGACTAGCAACGAAGCGCTGTCCGGTGACCAGTCGAGCGTCTGAAAATTGTCTGTGACTGGGACGCGCGCGATCTCCGCACCGTCGGCTACGGAGAAAATACGCAGGAACATGGCCGCATCACCATTGCGCGCGCGCAGGCCGAGCCCGGCCGCGATCAACGTGCCATCGGGCGAAAACACGACATGGCTGGGCGCGCGCTCGAGCGTGATGCGGCGGAGTTCACGGCCATCAGTTGCGTCGTGAAATGAGACCGCATCGGTCGTCGCACTGGCGAGGAGCATGCCGTCGGCCGAGAATGCTTCGGGTTGGCCGAAGTGCGTGACGCCGCCGCTGATCACGTAGGGGCGGTCCGCAAGCACGAAGGCCGGTTCCGCGCGGTCGAGGCGCCAGACGGAGACCCGCGCCGCGGCATCACGCAGCGCCGCGCGCGTGCCGTCGGGCGAAAAAAATGGTCCGGCCGCCGCCCCTGCGCCGCTCCCGGTGAAAACCTGCAAACGCTCGCCATCGCCTAAGCGATGCAACGCGAAACCGCCGGTGGCATCGGTCACGGCATAGCGTCCACGGTCCGGATCGAAGACGATTTTCTGTGCGAGGCTGGCGGGAATCGACCACTGCGTGGTCATCGTGAACTCGGGCAGCGTGAGCGCCGCGATGATCTCGTTGCGTGCGTCGAGACCGGGGCGGATGCGCGCGGCCTCCTCGGCGGCGGCCAAGGCGTCGCGGCGCTGACCCTCCTTCCCCGTGAGGCGCGTGGCCTGGCTGCGTGCGAGCAGCGCCGCGCGCAATTGCTCACGGGTGCGACTGGTCGCGGCCTGCGCTTCCTGCCGCGCCTCCTCGGCGGTCTCTCGCGCGCGCGTCATACGCCACGCGGTGATCGGCCCGCCGATGGCCAGCGTCAGCAGTAGCGCGGACGCGAGCGCGGACACGGCGGCGAGGGCGGGCTTGCGGCGGGCCCAGCGGAAAATCTTTTCCGGGCGCCCGACCGGCCGCGCGAGCACAGGCTCGTCGCGCAGGAAACGATCGAGGTCGTCGCGTAACGCCGTGGCCGAGACGTAGCGTCGGGCCGGATTTTTTTCGAGGCACTTGAGACACAGCGTCTCGAGATCGCGTGGCACCGCAGGATGGAGTAGACGCGGCGCGGGCGGCTCGCCGTCGGCGAGCTGCGCGAGGATGGCGGCGGTCGATTCGCCGACGAACGGCGCGCGGCCGGTGAGGCAGACGTAGAGCACCGCGCCGAGACCGTAGAGATCGGAGGCGGGCGTGGCGCGGTCGGCGCCGGCGAGCAGCTCGGGCGCGAGAAAGGCCGGTGTGCCCGCGACCTCGCCGCGCGCCGTGAGATCGCCCGCGCCGGTGAGCGGTGCGGCGAGGCCAAAGTCGGCGAGTTGCGGCGCGCCGGCCGCGTCGAGCAGGATGTTTGAGGGCTTGAGGTCGCGGTGGAGGATGCCGGCGGCATGGGCATGGGCGAGCGCATCGGCGAGCGGGCGAACGAGCGCGGCGGCGGCGCGGGGTGCGATCGGATTTTTTTTGAGCGCGGCCTGAAGGTCGCCGCCCTCGATGAAATCCATCGCGAGGAACGTCGCGCCGCCCGCTTCGCCGAGCGCGTGGACCGCGACGATATGCGGGTGATGGAGCTGCGCGATGGCGCGGCCCTCGCGCAGCAACCGCGGGCCCAGCCGGGGATCACCGCCGGCCGCGATCAGTTTCAGCGCGACGAGCCGATCGAGCGCGAGGTCGCGCGCGAGCCAGACCACGCCCATGCTGCCCCGGCCGAGTTCATAGAGCGGATCGTAGCCGGCGACTATGGGGCGGAAGTTTTCCTTTTCGCCAATGGGCGCAGGAGCGTGCGTGCCGGCGAAACCGAGGGAGAGGGCATTCGCGAGCGAGCAGCGCGGACACGGCGCGCCGCTGTTTTCCGGCAAAAGAATTTCGCAGGTCGCGCAGCGCATGGCGCTCAGGCGGAACGATTCGGGCCAACCACGAATGGACACGAATCGACACGAATGAAAATAGGCACGCACGGCGCCTCGCACGGTGCGCGCCAAGCGGTGAGCATCAAAAATGGGTCGGATGTTTGACGCAGCCTCCGCTGAGATTCGTGTCCCTTCGTGTCCATTCGTGGTTCTCCGTCTGCACTGTCCTGCTCACGCCGCCATCACTTCGAGTAGCCGGCGTAGCTCGAGATCCAGTTCCGTGCGATCGACGAGTGTTTCCGCGACCTCGTGGCGGATCAGTTCGGCATATCGGCGCGAGTGGCGGTGGATCAAAACGGCGATCTGGTTGCGCGCGAGGCCGAGCGCCTGGGCGAGCCGCTCATAAT
>JANNEY010000208.1:0-6135 GCA_031379235.1 Opitutaceae bacterium
GTGACAGGCCGTGTGCGCTTCGAACTTCATCCCGAGGGCCGGCTAATGCTCGCCCGGCGCGTGCGGCTCAACTCCGGCCCGCTCATCAATCCCGTCGGCGGCCACCGCCTGCTGGTGCTCGCGGTGCACAAGGGCGCGGTGCTTTCGATTGGGGAGGACAGCGGGATTAGCAGCGCCACGGTCGTCGCAAACCGGAACATCGCGATTGGCCAGCGGGTGCTCGTCGGCGGCGATGCGGCGATCTACGACAGTGATTTCCATCCGCTGCGCGCAGCCGATCGCGCGATCGGGCCAGACCACGGCGTCGCATCGGCGGCAGTGACGATCGGTGACGGCGCGCTGATTGGGTCGGGCGCAATAATTTTAAAAGGCGTCGACATCGGAGCGGGTGCGGTCGTCGGGGCCGGGGCCGTCGTGACGAAATCGGTGCCGGGCGGGGAAATCTGGGCCGGAAATCCAGCGCGGCCGGTTGGGCGCGTCGCCCCCTGAAGCATGATGGAGCCGCAAAAAACCCCCGCTGCCGCCGCGCCCGAAAATCTTCCGGCGGGCAAACGCAATGTCTGTAATTGCTTTCAAGTCACGTATGACGACCTGCAAAAAATGTTGGACGCGACCAACGGCGCGGGCTTTGAGGTGCTGAAGAAATATTACCGGGTTGGTTCACGCTGCACCTCGTGCGAGTATGAGATTAAGGATTTGGTGGCCGTCTATCGCGAGGAGCGCCGGCTTGGGCAGATCGGGGTGAACGGCGGCGTGGTGCCGTTTCGGCGGCGTTTGGAGCGGGCCATGCGGGAGTTGAGGGATGCGGTGCGGCGGCGGCTGACGCTGCGCCGCTTCGGGATTTTCGTCGTGCGCGACGACGGCGGCGAATCGTCGCTGGTGCTTTCGAACCTGAAGTTTCCCGAGGACGCGAGGAACGCGAACGGCCGCGAGATCGTTTTCCAGGTGACGCTCTTCAACGCGGCGGGTGCGCGGGTGGGGCAGCGGAAGAACCTGCGGCTGGGTAGCGGCGCATCACGGGAGTTTTTCCTCGACGAGCTTTTCGACGGCTTGCCGGAAAAATTCCACGGCATGCTGCTGCTCGACTACGCCGTGCTGCACGAAGTGGGATCGCTGCGCCCCTATTGTTGTTTTAACTTCGATCGCGCGGTGTCGGGCTATCGCGGGCGTTGGCACTACCACGACAAATACAGCCTTGGTGCCTACAACGGACACTTTCACAACAACCACCCGCTCTTCGCGGGGCAGGAGTGTTGGATGGCGGTGTCGAATCCGTGCGGCGCGGCTTACGTGAGCGTGGTAAAACTCCGCGTGGCGGGCGGGCGAATGTGGGAACGGGAATTTTCCCTGCCCCCACACGGATCGTGGTGGGGGCGAGTGCGGGATTTGTTTCCCGGCCAACCAGCGCTGCCGGCGGCGGATGGCAACGCGGTGCTCTGGTTCGAGCATAACCAGCGGCTCATGGTGTGGTTCTTCTGGCAAAAGTCGGCGGACAACATCTGGGTCGTGCAGCATCATTGATTTTTCGCGCAATGTCCGCCGAGCCACTCACTTTTCTTCAGCGCATCCGACGCAAGACGCACCGGGTGTTAAAGGCGTTCGTGCCGGAGCCCGCGCTCGCTAACGAGCTGGAGTGGGCGCCGTCGGCGAATTTCGTGCTCCATGACGAAAGGGTTTCCACGACGATCAGTTTCTCGCCGCTGGCGACGACGCGGCTGCCGGGCCGTTATTTCTGGGAGTTTCGCCTTTACGGCGCCAATCCCATCGAGCCCATCTTCGTGCACAAGTCGGACGCGATGGCGCTCCACGATCAAGTGACCCTCACCTCGGGACAGATCGCGGCGGCGGTAGGCGCGGAGCGCTTGTTTAATTATTGCGAGGTGATGGCTCATTCCCCGGACACAAAACCCGTCGGCGTGAGCAGCGTGCTGGTGGGCTTCCATCATTTCACCTCCACGGACGGCAGCGTGGAGGCGCACCTGCCGGCCGCATATATCTGGGGCGCGGCGCGGTTCACGCGGACGGAGCGGTTTCACTACGAGAATTTTCCCGCGGTGAAAATCACGACCGACCTGCGGCCGGTGGTGTATATGCTCAATCCGTTTGTCCGGCCGATGAACTACTGGATCGTGCTGACCGACGCGGAGGGTCGCGAGTATGAGGAGGGACCGTTCCGCGTGGCGGGGAAAGGGGTCGCGCACTGGAGTGGCGCCCGGGCGCAGCAGGCCGGGCTCGCGAGTCCCGCGGGCCTTGTGGTGCGGAGCGAGAGCAAGGGCAACGCGTTCGTCGGTTCGATTCACTTGCCGACGGGGCGCATGGTGGATTTGGAGCACATGCATCCGTTTTTCGCCCAATGAGCAGGCCGGGTTCTCAGGCCGCGACGGCCGTGATAACGCCGCGTCCGATCCTCGGACCGAACTACAACTCGCCGGAAGGTTCGTTTCCCGTGCCGATCGGCCCTCGGGGGATGGCGGCGCGCCAAGAGGTGTTGGCGCTCGTGCGCAATGGAACCTACCGGCTTGAGGCGGTGCCCTGCCTGTGCGGCAGCGTGCGCGAGGAGCTCGTGTGCACCGTGGACCGCTACCGGATTCCGCACCGCACGGTGCTGTGCCCGGATTGCGGCTTGGTGCGGACGAATCCGCGGTGGAACGAAAGCGCCTACGTCGATTTCTACACCCGTTTTTACCGTGCGATCTATGAGCGGCCCGGCCACACGGCGGAGGGGATGTTCGCCATCCAGCGCGGCAACGCTGAGCGCCGCGCCGCGTTCAGCCTGTCGCGTCTGGGCCGGGATCGGAAAATCTCCGCGATCGAGGTGGGCTGCGGCGGGGGCTGGAACCTGCTGCCGCTCCACCGGCGCGGGCACGGTGTGGTCGGGTATGATTTCGACGAGGAGTATCTGGCCGCGGGCCGTGAGTGCGGCCTCGATCTGCGGCGCGGCGGATTGGAGGCGGCGCTGGCGGCCGGGCGGCGCTACGACCTTGTGATCCTCTCGCATGTGGTGGAGCACTTTTTGGATCCCGTGGCGGATCTCCGGCGGGTGCAAGGGCTCCTCGCCGCCGACGGGCACCTGTTTGTTGAGGTGCCCAACCTGTTCGGCGTGACGCGCAACTTGCTGCGTTATTGGCAGGGCGCCCACACCTACTCGTTCGTGCCCGCGACGCTGCGGATGCTCATGCAGCGCGCCGGCTATGTGGAGATCGCCCTGGATGCGGCGATCGCCTCGCTCTGGCGCGTGGGGAGCGGGCCGGCCCAGACCCGCGCGGCACCGCCGGACGTCGCGGCCAGGACTCGGCGCTTTCTCGCTAGCCGTGATGTCGACACCGCGCCGCGGCTGATGGTGCGATCGCTCGTCGGCCGGTTACGACGGTTGTGCGACGCAGTCCGCGGCGGTTGAGGTGCGATCCTAGCCCCATGACAAGTTCCGAAAAATCAACGTGGCGCGGAGTGCTGGGGCGGATCTGGGACGCGGGCTTTTCGTTCACGGCCTATTCCGCGGCAGGCAGTGTGCTGAACGGCATCTCGGGCTTGGTGGTGCTGCGGTTCGTCGATCCGATCGCGATGGGCTGGTGGAATGCGAGCCAGCTGATGCGCGTGCCGTTCGATCTGCTGCGCGCGGGGATCCTCAGTGGGATGAACCGTGAATACCCCTTTCTCATCGGCGCGGGCAAACCGGACGAGGCGAAGAAGGTGCTCGAAACGGGCCTCGCTCACACGCTGGCCACGGTCGTGGCGAGCCAGCTCGGGTTGGGGGCGGTGCTTCTGTTCGTGGAAGATCGGAACCCCATGTTGCTGCTCGGCCTGATCACCACCGGCGTCACTTGGGGCCTTGGCGCGTATGGCCAGTATGTCCGGTCCGCGCTGCGCACCTCGCGGCACTTCACGATTCTTGGGCGCGTGGGTCTCACGGTGGCGGTGGTCGACACCTGCCTAGTGGCGCTCGTGTGGCGGTTTGGCTTCGCGGGTCTGGTGGTGCGGGCGTTGGTTTCGGCGACTGCCACCGCGGTGCTGTTATTTCGCCAGCGGCCGACCGCCGTGCGGCCACGGATGGACTGGGCGGTGCTCGCGCAGTTGTTCCGGTTCGGCCGGCATCCCTATTTGACAGGCTTTGTGTTGCTGCTTGGGGCGCAAGCGGAGCGCCTCATGTTGCTGTCGGTCCCGGACGGGTTGAACCTGCTCGGGCTGTTCACGCCGGCGCTGGCGGCCGCCTCGCTGTTACAGATCGTTCCGGGGAGTTTGCAGAGTTTTTTCTATCCCAAAATTATTGAAGAATACGGCCGGAACGGCGATGTGCGCCTGCTGCGCGCCGCGACGCTGGCGCTGATCAAAAAAACGTTTGTGATCATGATATTTGTCTCCGCGGTGACGGCGCTGGGCTTCGCGGTCTTGGTGGACGGGCTTTTCCCGCGCTACCAGGCGGGGCAGCCGGCGACCCTAATCGTGTGCGCGTCTGGGCCGTTTCTGGCGTGTCGGATGGCCTCGACGTATTTCGCGGCGTTGCATCGTTGGCCCGAGTATTATGCCTACACGATCATCCAGTGCGTGCTGCCCTTCGGGCTGATTGCGATCGCGTTGGGGTTCCTGGCGCCGCTGCCGGCGGTCGCGCTCGGCAGCGGGCTGGCGCTGGCGGCCGCCGGTGCGACCTTGGTTGCACTGATGGTTCACCATGGCAAAAAGAACCAACTCGCGTGATGTCCCTTGCAAAAGTCCTCTTGGTTTTTCGTGCCGGCGTCGGTGCCTTGCTGGCCACCGGCAAGAGGGCATGGCTGCGCTTGCTGGGGGTGCGGATTGCGGCGGGCGCCCGGGTGTGCCCCGGAGCTGTCGTCGAATGCCAGGGTGGGAGCGTGAGCATCGGGCCGGGAACCACGATCCACGCCGGAGCCCGCCTGCTCGCCGCCGGGGGAGTGATCGTGATTGGTCGGAACTGTTCGATCAACCCGGGCTGCCTGATCTACGGGCATGGCGGACTCACGATCGGCGACGACGTGCGTATTGCTGGTAACGTGACCATCATCCCGGCCAACCATACCGTGGACACGCCCGGGCTGCTGGTGCGGGAGCAGGGTGAGACCCGGCGGGGAATCGCGATTGGCAACGACGTTTGGATCGGGGCCGGGGCGGTGGTGCTCGACGGCGTGAGCCTGGCGGATGGCAGCGTCATCGGGGCCGGCGCGATCGTCACAAAATCCACCGAGCCGCGCGGTATCTATTATGGGAATCCGGCGCGGTTCGCCCGGCGGCGTGGTGAGTCAAAGGCGCCCGGTGCGCCGCAAGTGGGGTGACCGTGCGTTTACCGCGAAGTTCGACATGGTGATGCACGTAGACAGGAACCGTCCGCTCGGTCTGAGCAGGCTTGCGATGCAAGGCGGTGGGATGCGTCTGGGTGAGAATTTCGGGATCGTTTTGCTGGGGATGTTCGGTGCGATGCAGTGGGTGAGCTTTGGCCGCGCGGTGCTGAGCAAGTTCCTTGGGGAATGGGTGAATGGGATCGCGGGTTACCTAAACGGCGGATCCGTGGCGATCGCGGTGCTGGCCGCGCTCTGGTATGTGCGGCGTTTCGGCAATCCCCTGATCGGTGCCGCGCGCCTCTGGTTTTTGCTGGTTTTCACGCTGGTGCTGGTGCTCACGGCGTGGGGCTTCTCCCAAGGGTTGATGGCACGCTTTGTCGTCTACGATGCGATCTCCTTCCTCTTGATCCTGTGCTTCGTGGTGATCGGTGCGGTTCCCCGGGGGTTTGAGGACATGCGCAAGGTGTGGGTGTATGTGATTGCTGCGGGGATTCTGTTGAATATGGCCGCCCTGACGGACCTGTCTGAGCTGCTCGGCGAATTGCAGGGCGGCGAGCGAGTCGGGCGCGACACGGTGTCGTATCGGACGCAGAACACGATGGATGTCGTGGTCCTGATGGTGCCGTTTGCCTTCGCACTTTCGGGCTGGCGGTTCCACGTGGTCGTGGGCGGCTTCGGCTTGGTGTTAGCCCAGCAGGTGCTCTACCAAAAACGGCTGGACACGATCTACTTCCTGCTGCTGCTGGCGGGCGCATGGTGGTGCTGGTCGCGCGATCGACTGGCTTGGCGGATGGAATTGGGCGCGAAGTTCCGCCGCATCGTGGTGCTGCTGGCGGTCGGCGCGGGC
>JANNEY010000226.1:0-5640 GCA_031379235.1 Opitutaceae bacterium
CCGGCGCGGTTTTTGGGGGGGGGGGGCCCCCCACCCCGCCCATTTCTTTGGGCCGCATCCCTGGCGGGGGGGGTCCCCCACCCCCGCCCTACATCAATCACCGCCTCGTGTGCCACCACGCCTGTGCGCTGCGACCACAGCTTGAGAAACCGCGCGCGGACCTCGGGCGTGACCTCGCCGCCGGGCAGGCGCGTCCACTGCACTTTCCGAAAACGATCCGGCACGAGCGCGTCGGGCTCGCGCGTGGCGTCGATGATGATCGGCAAAATGAAAGCGACCCCCGAGGCGATGCTCATCGCCCGCTCAGCGGCGAGTTCCCATTCGAGGCGGAAATAGCCTTCGTGTCGGGCCTGGGTGTTGGCGGAGATGAGAGGGATGAAGAGCACGCAGTCCTTGATCTGCCGGCGGATTTTCGCGTCCCACTCGTCGCCGTGCTCCAGCCCGCCGTCGGCATCGAACCACACCTCGACGCCTGCCGCGCGGAGGGTTTCGCACATGCGCCGCGCCGCCTCCGCGTCTTGGGACGCGTAGCTTAGGAAAACGGCGCGGGATGCGGACATCGGCGGTGACCTTGGTTGCGTGACCACCGCCCGTCCAGAGTGGAAACGCCCCGCCGCGAATGGGCGCGGTCCAGGGTCTCGGTGGCGAGCTGACCGGCCGGCGCGGCGTGGCGTTGCATGCCCGCCGATCCGCCCTTGTGTCGTTTAGCTGCTGGCATTCGCCTCGTTTCCTTGCCATCTCCCCATCCCGCGCCCCGCTCTGCTTCCTCCCTCCCATGACATCAGCCCCCTCCCGCCTGCTACGCGTTCTTCGCTTCCTGCCTCTGCTCGCGTGGGGTGCCGTGCTCGTCGCCGCCGCCGAGGTCTCCAACTTCGTCCTGCTTGATCAGCGCGGACAGGCGTTCGAACTCCGTCGCTCCGACGCCCGCGCCGTGGTGCTGTTCTTCACGGCCAACGGCTGCCCGGTCGCCCGCCAATACGCCGCCAAACTCAAAGTCATGCGGGACGACTACGCCGCGCGCGGCGTCGACATCATGATGGTGAACGCCAGTTCCGGCGACGATCGGGCGAGCATTCTCAAGGAAATGCGCGAGCTGCGCGCGGCGTTTCTGCCCGTGCTGAAGGACGACACGCAAGGCCTCGCGCGCCACCTCGGCGTCAGCCGCACCGGCGAAGCCATCGCCATCAACACCAAGGACTGGACGGTCTTCTACCGCGGCGCCGTGGACGATCAGGTCGTCGAAGGCGCGCAAAAACCCGAGCCCACTGCGCGCTATCTCGAGACGGCGCTCCAGGAATTTCTCGCCGACCGCCCCATCACGACGGCGAAGAGCGTCGCGCGTGGCTGCGTCATTTCATTCGACGGCGGCGAGCGCCCCGACTCCGCGCCGGTGTCCTACACGGCGCACGTCGCACCGATTCTCCAGAAGAACTGCGTGAGCTGCCACAGCCCCGGCAACATCGGCTCGTGGTCGATGAGCGGCCATCGCAAGGTGAAGAGCATGGCCGCGATGATGGAGGAAGTATTACTCACGCGCCGGATGCCGCCGTGGGACGCGGATCCCGTGATCGGGAAATTTGCCAACCACACCGCCCTTCCGCTCGCCGACGCGCAGACGCTCCTCCGCTGGGTGCATCAAGGCGCCCCGCGCGGCGACGGTGCCGATCCACTCGACGCGGCGCCGGCCGCCGCGGCCCCGGCGTGGCCGCTTGGCCAGCCTGACATCGTGCTGCGCCTGCCCAAGCCCGAGGAGATTCCCGCGACTGGGGTGTTGAAATACCGCCACGTCAAAGTGAACGCCGGTAACGCTGAAGCCGGATGGGTGGGTGGCTACTGGGTGCGGCCGGGCAACAACAAGGTGCTGCACCACGTGATCGCGCGCGCCATCGGCGGCGACAACAAGCTCGACCGGGCCCCGTCGGGCATCGTCGAGATGTTCGTCGCCTGGGCGCCGGGCGCGACGCAGGGCGCGTTTCCCGCCAACTCGGGCAAGCCGATCCCGGCCAACGCGGTGTTCGACCTCGAGCTGCACTACACCACCAACGGCACGCCGCAGACCGACCAGACCGAAATCGGTCTCTACCTGCTGAAGGAAAAGCCCGCGCTCCGCTACGAGAGCGTCCCCATCGCAAACGACACCTTTGAAATCCGCCCGGGCGACGCGAGTGCACCGGTGCAGGCGACATTCGCTTTCCGCCGCGGCGCGACACTCCACAGCGTGACCCCGCACATGCACCTGCGCGGTCGTTCGATGAAGTTCGAACTGCTCGGGACCGACGGCCGTCGCGAGACCATCGCCTCGGTGCCGCGCTACGATTTCAACTGGCAACTCACCTACGTGCTCGAGCGCCCGCGAAAAATCCCCGCTGGCAGCTGGGCGCTGCTGAGCGGCACGTTCGACAACTCGAAGCGCAACCCCGCCAACCCAGATCCGAACCGCACCATCCGCTGGGGCGATCAAACCTTCGACGAGATGTTCCTCGGCTTCTACAGCGTGACGTGGGATCCGGAATCCGCGACCGCGCCCAAGGCGGCGACCGCGAAGACGGACTAGCCAGTCGCCGCAGGGACTCGCGAGCGATTCGCATCGCGGCACGGCGGATGGTTCGCCGGCCTGGGTGGGAGCGCTGGCAGCTCGCCGCGAAAAACTTTCCGCTAGCCGCGTCACGTGCGCTCGCGTATCACGCGCACGATGAAAGTTCTCGTGACCGGCGCCGCCGGTTTCATCGGTTACCATGTCGCACGTCGTCTCGCGGAGACCAAAAGGTGCGAGGTGCTCGGCGTAGACAACGTCAGCGACTATTATGATGTGGCCCTGAAGCGAGCGCGGCTCGCGGAGCTCGCGAAGATCGCCACCCGCGTGGACGCGAAGGACAGCGGCGCGGCGGGCAAGGCCTTTGAGACGTTTCGTTTCTTGCAGGCGGATTTCGCCGACGCGGAGAAATTCGGCGGGCTCGTCGCGCATTTTCAGCCGGAGTATGTCGTGCATCTCGGCGCGCAGCCGGGCGTGCGCCTCAGCATGGAGCAGCCCGCCGCCTACACGCGGAGTAATCTCGACGGCTTCGCGAGCGTGCTGGAAGCCTGCCGGCGCACGCCGCCGAAACACGTCGTGTTTGCGTCGAGCAGCAGCGTCTACGGTGCGGGGGCCAAGGCGCCGTTCCGGGAAGACGACAACACCGACCAACCCATCTCCTACTACGGTGCGACGAAGAAGGCCAACGAAGTCATGGCGCACAGCTACGCGCACGTCCACGGCCTCAACCTCACCGGCCTGCGTTTCTTCACCGTCTACGGCCCGTGGGGCCGACCCGACATGGCGCCGACGCTCTTCGCCCGCGCGATCTGCGAGGGGAAACCGCTCAAACTCTTCAATGCCGGGAAAAACCTCCGCGACTTCACTTATGTCGACGACATCGTGGACGGCGTGGTGAAAGTGCTGCTCTACCCGCCCGCAGGTCGCTCGCAGCCAACGGTGCCAACGGCCGCGACGCGCGCCGCCGGGTTGCCCGCAGGCACGCCGGCGCCACACGCCGACGGCAAGGCGAGCGCGCTGCGCCTCTTCAACGTCGGCCACCACCGCCCGGTCGAGACGATCCTCTTCGTGCGCATGCTGGAGGAGCTGCTCGGAAAAAAAGCGGCCGTCGAACTCCTCCCGCCTCAGACCGGCGATATGTTCGAGACCTGCGCCGACCTCACGCGCATCCAGGCCGCGATCGGTTTCGCGCCCAAGGTGCCGCTGGAAGTCGGCCTCGCGAAGTTCGTCGAGTGGTTCCGGGGTTACTACCGGCTGTGAATTTCAAACTGCGGCGGCTTTGCGGCCCCTGAAAACTAAACCCAAATTCTGGCGCACCGTGGGCAGTGCCCTGCTGATCGGTTTCGTGATTCATGGCCTGCTGGCCTGCCTTCAACTTGAACCGTTTCTCCGTCACGGAATCGCCTTCAAGCTACGATGGGTGACCATGCCCGTTGAAATATTTCCATTGGGGCTGGGCATAGCCATCAGCGGGAATGTTCATCAGGCAAGCCCGTGGGGTATTGTTATCGGCATGCTGTCCCAATGGACCGCAGCGGGCATCATTTGGTATTTTCTCCGCGTCCTGATCGCGCAGCGCAGTGCCGAACCCAAACCGCTTCCATGAAAACCATCCTGCTCCTCGTCGCCTCCAATATTTTCATGACGCTCGCATGGTATGGGCAGCTGAAGCTGAAGATTTTCGAGGGCAAGGCGCTGTGGATCGTGATCCTGATGTCCTGGGGCATCGCGTTTTTCGAGTATTGCCTGATGGTGCCGGCCAACCGCGGCGGTTACGCGAGCGGGCTCACCGGCTATCAGCTCAAAATCATCCAAGAGGTGATCACGCTGGGTGTGTTCGTTTGCTTTGCTTGGATCGTTCTCGGGGAAAAACTCACGTGGAACTACGCCGTGAGCTTTGCGCTGATCCTGGGCGCGGTGTATTTCGCGGTGGGCGTGAAGCCGGGATCGACGGGGCACTGAGCCAGACGCCGCGGCTCCGGTAGCTTTGGGGTGCGACGCCCAAGACCATCCGAGGAGAAATGGCGGCTGGGCACAGCCAAGTCTTGACGTGTTCACTTGAACACTCCACCCCTTTTCCGGCGCCGCTCCGCACTTGCTTCGGCCTTTGCGGGGCTCACACGCTGGCAAGCCATCCGATTTTTCCAAACCACCTAAATCCTCCTCCCTCGTCCCCTCCCCGCCATGTCCAAAGCCGCTCCCGCCGAAACGAAGTCCGCCGCCCCCGCCGCCAAAGGAAAGGTCGATGTCGCCGCGCACGCCCGCGACAAGAACATCGAGCTCGCGCTCTCCTCCATCACTAAGCAGTTCGGCGAAGGCTCAATCATGCGGCTCGGCTCCAACGCCAAGATGAAGGTCGAGACGCTCACGACGGGCTCGCTCGCCGTGGACCTCGCGCTCGGCGTCGGCGGCCTGCCCAAGGGCCGCATCGTCGAAATCTACGGGCCGGAATCGTCGGGTAAGACGACGTTCTGTTTAAGCGTCATCGCCGAGGCCCAAAAGTTGGGCGGACTCGCCGCGTTCATCGACGTCGAGCACGCCCTCGACCCGAAATACGCCCGCGTCGTCGGCGTGAAACTCGACGACCTCCTCGTTTCCCAGCCCGACTCGGGCGAAGACGCACTCAACATCATGGAGACGCTCATCCGCTCCAATTCGATCGATGTCATCGTGCTCGATTCCGTCGCCGCACTCACAACCCGCGCTGAACTCGACGGCCAGATGGGTGACATGACGATGGGCGCGCAGGCCCGCCTCATGTCGCAGGCGATGCGCCGCCTCACCGCCGTCGTGAGCAAGACGAACTGCGTCTGTATCTTCACCAACCAGATCCGCGAAAAAATCGGCGTGATGTTTGGCAGCCCAGAGACCACTTCGGGCGGACGCGCCCTGAAGTTTTTCTCCTCCGTCCGCATCGACATCCGCCGCAAAGACCAGATCAAGACGCCCGAAGGCAAAGTCATCGGCAACCGCACGAAGATCAAAATCGTGAAGAACAAAGTCGCGCCGCCTTTCACCGAGGTGGAGTTCGACATCATGTATGATGAGGGCATCTCCAAGATGGGCTCGCTCCTCGACCTCGGCATTGAGCACAAGATCCTAGAAAA
>JANNEY010000158.1:0-2104 GCA_031379235.1 Opitutaceae bacterium
GTCCAGAAATCATGCGACGTTGGTATGAGTCCGGGCTTAAGCCCATCGCCCGCGCGGCAAGATCAACCCGCGCTCTTCACTGGAAAATTAGCAGGGGCGCCCCCGCACGCGGGAACGCCCCTGGTTGTTGTCTTAGTTTACTTGACCGCGGCATAGCGCTCGCCGGACACCGCGCTGTCGATGATCTTCACGGGGAGCGAAACTTTTTTCGCGATCCGTTTGCCATCGAGCTCCGCGGGGAGGAAGCGCCATTGCTTCACCGCCTTGACCACCGCCGTCGCCAGCACGTCGTCCGTTGCGGACTTCACGCTGAAGGCGGCCGGGATGCCATATTCGTCCACCGTGAACTCAAGCTGCACCAAGCCCCCGTTGAATTCCGCTCCGACCGTGGGCGAAACCACGACGACGGGCACCGGAACTCCGGGATCCTTGTTACAGGATTTGAGATAGATCTGCTCGTTGGTATCCGACGCATAAGCGACGGCACCGGCAAGCACACCCAGGTTGAGGAGGACGACGAGTTTACTGACTGCTTTCATGGTATTAAACTCCGCGGATAAGGCGGAGAGTTTGATTTCTATCTCTATCAGGTTGAAACGCCCTCGCCGTGGCCGCGCGTAAACGCGATCATGGCTTGGGCGGTATTGACCTTGCCCCGCGTGAGCGCGGCACGGCCAAAGGGTCCGTTTCGGGGAAACCAAGCGGATGGCGGAACTCGTCGGCCACCCGGCCTACCAAGACCACGCTGCGGGAATCTCGGCCGCAGCGCGGAAAATTCAAAGAACACCCAGTTGGGGAGAACTTCGAAAGCGAGTCAGACTCAGCAGCCCTCGTGCCGCCACCGCGAGCCGCAACCGATCCGGAAGCTGAAACGTAACTCACCATCACCCGTAACTCTCACGACGCCTTGACCGAAACGCAGCTTGCAGTGCCCGCCGCAGCGGTTTCCCTCATGGCTTCGCACGCCCACATGCCTGACTCCGCCAGTTCCCACCCACTGTCACCACTTCAACGCGCCCGCGCCGCCGTCCTCCAATGGATCGATTCGGACTATTCGGCGGAAAGTCCGGAGAAAATTCGGGCCGAGCCTGATCGAGTCGATTGGATGCGGTGCATTCCGTTCCTCATTCTGCATCTCGGTTGCTTCGGAGCATTTTGGGTCGGCGTAAGCCCGATCGCGGTCTGGACGGCCGTCACCCTCTACGTCATGCGGATGTTTGCCGTCACGGGGATCTACCACCGCTATTTTTCGCACAAAACCTACAGCACATCACGGATTGGACAGTTCCTCCTCGCTTTGTGGGGTGGCACGACCGTCCAGCGCGGCGCGCTCTGGTGGGCCTACCATCACCGCCACCACCACCAGCATTCCGACGAACCTGAGGACGCCCACTCACCGCACGTCCACGGTTTCTGGTGGTCCCACATCGGCTGGATCACGAGCCGGCGGAACTTCCCGACGGACTACTCCACGATCAAGGACCTCGCCAAGTTCCCCGAGCTCGTGTGGCTGAACCGTTTCGACACCGCGGTGCCGCTCGTGTTTGCCTTTGCCGTGTTTGGTTTCGGCGCCCTGCTCGAGACTTACGCGCCCGGCCTCGGCACCAACGGCTGGCAAATGCTCGTCTGGGGCTTCTTCATCAGCACCACGTTCCTGTTTCACGGCACTTCGTGCATCAACTCGATGGCGCATCTGATGGGTAGACGCCGCTTCAACACCAGCGACGACTCGCGGAACAGTTTCATCCTCGCGATCATTTGCCTCGGCGAAGGCTGGCACAACAACCACCACCGCTACCAGTCAGCCACCCGCAACGGTTTTTATTGGTGGGAAATCGACCTCACCTACTACGGCCTCAAGGCGCTGTCGTGGACGCGCCTCATCTGGGGACTGAAGCCCGTGCCAAAATCCATCATGGAAGAGGCCGCGCGCGCCGATCACCTCGCCAGCATCGCTGCCGCCCAACACGCCGCCATCGCCCACGGCGAATATTCCTCGCTCAAGAAAGTCGTCCCCGCCGCCGCCGCCTTCGCCGTCGCGACCGCCGCCGCCGCGCAAACCACGCTCCCGAAAAAAGCCGAGGACCCCGCCATCCACCGCGAC
>JANNEY010000160.1:0-6043 GCA_031379235.1 Opitutaceae bacterium
GATCGCGACCCGTGGGGCGGGTCTGTGACCCGACCTTTCGCGCTTTGCGGGTTCGAAAGGCGGGTCACCGACCCGCCCTACTCAAGACTTTCGCCATCGCGCTAGGCGGTTTGCTCGCGGCGGTAGCTTCCTCCGCCGCCGAACCCGCCCGCCCGCCGCGAGCCTACCGCGACTGGGCTCTCGTCCGCAGCGGCAGTGTTGAGCGCGGGCGCGCGATCTTTCACGCGCCCGATCGCGTCGCCTGCGTGGCGTGCCACTCCATCGACGGTTCGCACGCCAAGGCCGGCCCCGATCTTCTGGCCGTCGGCGAAGCGCTCCCGCGCCGCGATCTCATCACCGCGATCCTCGAGCCGAATGCGACGATCGCGGTCGGCTACGGCGCGACCATCGTCGAGACCAAGGCGGGCGATTCGTTTCTCGGCGTGATCAAGCGCGCCGATGCCGCCGGTATCGCGCTCATGGGCGCAGACGGAAAATTGGTTTCGGTCGCCGCTGCGGATCTCAAAGCGCAGCAGCCCAGCCCGCTTTCGCTCATGCCCGAGGGGCTGCATACGGCGCTCTCGGTGCAGGAATTCGCCGACCTCATCGACTACCTCGCGAGCCTGAAGCAGCCGGCAAATTCGCTCACCGCCAATCGTGGCATGCCCGACGAAATTCTTCCGCTCGCAAAACCCGCGGTGCTGCGCCCGTTGCTGCCGGAGACGCTGCGCTTCCCTTCCTCCGTCGTGAAACAGCCGGGCGATGTGCGGCTCGGCCTGACGTGGTTTGGGCAGATGCCGGGCGACGCAAACGCGTTTCTCGCCGCGCATCAGTCCGGGAAAATCTGGCGGCTCGACCGCGGCTCGGACGGTTTCGCGAAGACGCTCTTCGCGGATTTCTCCGCGGATGTCTTCAACCGGCGCGGGCCCAACGGCCTGCTCGGTTTCGCCTTTCATCCGCGCTTCCGCGAGAACCGCCGCTATTTCGAGAAACACCAGATCGTCGAGGGCGACGCGATCGCCACGCTGATTGTCGAGCGCCGTGCGTCGGCGGATCTGCGCGCTGACTCCGGGGAGCCGCCGCGCGTTATCCTGAAAATTCCCGCCGTCACCCAGAACCACACCGGCGGCACGGTGGCCTTTGGTCCGGACGGGATGCTCTATTGCGCAATGGGCGACACCGGCCCTCAGCAGGATCCCAACGGCCACGGCCAAGACCTCGGCCTGCTCCTCGGAAAAATGCTGCGCATCGACGTGGACCGCCGCGACCCCGGCCTCGCCTACGCGATCCCGCGCGACAATCCGTTCGTCGGCCGCGCGGGCGCCCGGCCGGAAATCTGGGCGCTCGGCTTCCGCGAGCCGTGGCGTTTCAGTTTCGATTCCGCGACGGGCGATCTCTGGGTCGGCGACGTCGGCCAGGACCGCGTGGAGGAAGTTTCCATGGTGCGCCGCGGGGAGAACCACGGCTGGAACGTCATCGAGGGCTTCGAGCCGTTTTCGAATCTGCGGCGGCGCGCGGGCGAGACTTACACGCCGCCCGTCGCGGCCTACCGTCGTCGCTACGGCAACTCGGTCACGGGTGGTTTTGTTTTCCACGGCGACAAGGCTTCGTCGTTCGAGGGGGTTTACATTTTTGGCGACTACACCTCGCGGATGATCTTCGGGCTGACGCAGCGCGACGGGAAACTCGAGTCCCTGCGCCAGATCGCGACGGCGCCGGAGAGCGTGGCGTCGTTTGCGCAGGATGAGCGCGGCCGGTTCTACGTCGCCAGCTACGAAGGCATGATTTACGAGCTGGATTTGTCGGGCGCGGAATTTGAGCGCGCGACGACGACGGCCGCCGCGAAAAAGGAATCGCTCACGTGGGAGCGCCGCGCGTTTCCGTTGCCCGAGTCGATCTGGAGCGTCGAGGCCATCGACACCAACAGCGACGGTCAGCGTCGCCTCGTCGCGATGGGCGTCACCAAGGTTTTCGCGATCGACCATGCGAACTGGAAAACGGACACGCTCTTCGACGCGAAGGACGGCAAGCTGCTTTACTGCGTCGCGATCGACGCGAACGCGGACGGCGCCGCCGATCTCGCGCTCGGCCGCTACCAGATTCCGGCGATCGATTTTCGCGCGCCGCGCGTTGCCGGCAAGGCCGCTCCGCCCGAGCCGATCGGCCCCGACTTCAGCGTGGCGTGGCTCGAGAATCCGCGACGCAGCGGCGGCGGTAATTGGAAGCTCCACGTCGTCGATCGCGAACTCAACGGCATCCACGGCATCTGGGCCGCCGACGTGAACGGCGACGGCCGCGCCGACCTCATCGCCGACAGCATCAACGGCCCCGCATTTCCCAACAGCCTCGCGTGGTTCGATCTCGCGGCGCCCGGCGGGCCGCGGCGTCACGTCGTCACGCGCGCTGGCGCCGACGGCCGCCCGCACTACCTCGACTTCGCCGACATCGACCGTGACGGGCGAGGGGACATCTTGCTCGGCGACTCCGGCGCGGGAACATTCACATGGTGGCAACGCGGCGCGACCGACGCCGCGCCGTGGACAAGGCACCCGATTGCGCAGGAAAAAGGCGCGACGAACATCAAGGCCGCCGACATCGACCGCGATGGCCGCATCGATGTCGTCGGCGCCTGCGGGCACGGCAAAGGCGTCTTCTGGTTTTCCGGCCCGAGTTGGACGAAGCACATCATCGACGCCGAACTCGCCACGCCGCACGCGCTCGCGATCGGCGACTTCGACGGCGATGGCGACACGGATGTCGCGGTGGCCTCCTACACGGCCTTCATCACGCGCTGGTATGAGAATGACGGCCGCGGAAACTTCACGCCGCACGACATCGACACCGGCAACAAGCAGCAGGCCTATGATCTCAAGGCCACCGACCTCGATGGCGACGGGCGCACGGATCTCATTCTCGCCGGCCGCGAGTCGAAAAACGCCGTGGTGTATTTCAATCGGAAGCCTTGAGCTTCCGGTTGGTCGTGTCCTTCTCGCATTTCGTTCGTCTTATTCCTTCCCGCATGAAAATCCTCCGCCTGTTCTTCGCCGTTGCCCTCATCGCTCCTGTTGTAGCTTCGTTCGCCGCCGACGCCGCGAAGAAGAAGGCTGCCGCGCCCGATCGCCCGACGGTCGTCGGCCCCGCGATCAATGAAAACAAGGCCACGCCCGTCTCCCGCCTCAAGGTCGCGCCGGGTTTCGCCGTTGAGTTGATCTACTCCGTGCCCGGCGTGGAGCAGGGCTCGTGGGTCAACCTCTGCGCCGACGATCGCGGCCGTATCTACGCGAGCGATCAATATGGCGGGCTCTACCGCTTTACGCCGCCGGCACCGGGCAAGACCTTGGAGCGTGCCGCCGTCGAGCAGATGCCCGCTGAAATCCGCGCGATCAACGGCATGGTGTTCGCCTTCGGCGCGCTCTACGTCGGCGTCAACGACTACGAAAACAAGATCAAGAGCGGCGTTTATCGCATCACCGACAGCGACGGCGACGATAAGCTCGACAAGGTTGAGTTGCTGCGCGCGTTCGACGCTCGCGGCGACCACGGCGTGCACGCGATCGTGCCGACGCCTGACGGCAAAGCGCTCTACCTGATCACCGGCAACGGCACGAAACCCACGCAGTTCGCCACGACCTCGCAGATTCCGCGCACCTTCGGCGAGGATCACCTGCTGCCGCGCATGCCCGACGGCCGCGGCTTTATGCGTGAGGTGCTTGCGCCCGGCGGCATCATCTACCGCTTCACGCCGGATGGAAAAACCTTCGAGGCCTATGCGTCGGGCTTCCGCAATATTTTCGACGGCGCCGTGAATCGCGACGGCGAGCTGTTCACCTACGACGCCGACATGGAGTATGACTTCAACACCTCGTGGTATCGGCCCACGCGCATCAATCACGTGATCAGCGGCGGCGAGTTCGGCTGGCGCAACGGCGCGGGTAAACGCCCAGAGTTTTACCCCGACAACCTCGGCGCGATCGTCAATGTCGGCCCCGGCTCGCCCACCGGCGTCACCTTCGGTTATGGCGCCAAATTCCCGGTGAAGTATCAGCGCGCGCTCTTCGCCCTCGATTGGAGTTGGGGCAAACTCTACGCCGTCCATCTCACGCCCGACGGCGCGAGTTACAAGGCAACCAAGGAGGAATTTATCTCCGGCACGCCGCTCCCGCTCACCGACGCGATCATCCACCCGAAGGACGGCGCGATGTATTTCGCCATCGGCGGCCGCCGCGTGCAGTCGGGTATTTATCGCGTCACCTATCGCGGCACCGAGTCCACCGCCGCCGACACCGAGAAATCCGCGCCGAGTCCTGCGCGCGACCTGCGCCACCAGCTCGAGGCCTTCCACGGCAAACAGGATCCATCGGCCGTTGCGAAAGCGTGGCCGCACCTCGGCCACGCTGATCGCGCGATCCGCTGGGCGGCGCGCATCGCAGTCGAGCACCAGCCCGTTGAGTCGTGGGCCGCAAAGGCTCTCGCTGAACGCGATCCCGCGATTCAGGTCGAGGCGCTCCTCGCCCTCGCGCAGGCGAGTGGCGTGTGTCCACCGCACCGCAAGGCCGACGCTCCGCCCGTCGACACTGCGCGCGGTGGCGCGATCCTCGGCGCGCTGACCAAGCTCGATCACGGCAAGCTCGACGCCGCCCGCCAGCTCACGCGCCTGCGCACAATCCAGATCGCGCTCAACCGTTTCGACCGGCCCGACGCCGCGACGGTGAAGTCCCTCATCGCGAAACTCGATCCGCTCTTTCCCGCGGCCACGCGCGAAGCCAACTGGCTACTCTGCGAGACGCTCGTTTATCTTCAGTCGCCGACCGTCGCTGCGAAGGCCGTCGCGCTCATCAAGGCCGCGCCCACGCAGGAGGAGCAGATCGAGTATGCGCGCTCGCTGCGGATGTTGACGGCGGGATGGACGACCGCGACGCGCACCGCCTACCTTGAGTGGCTGCTCAAAGCCGTGAATTACCGCGGCGGTGCGAGCTTCGACAAGTTCATCGAGTTTGTCCGCAACGACGCGCTCGCCACCTTCAGCGAAACGGAGAAGACCGCGCTCGCCGACCTCATCGCGCGGAAGCCCGAGCGCAAAAGCGTCGTCGAAAACCTCGGCGAGGCTTTCGCCGGCCGCACGCCGATGAACTGGACGCTCGACGAGTTGAGCGCCGCCGCGCAGGGCGGGATGCATCATCGCAATTTCGAGCGCGGCCGGAAAATGTTCGGAGCCGCCGCGTGCTTCGCGTGCCACCGCTTTGGCAACGAGGGCGGCATGACCGGCCCCGATCTCACGGGCGCCGGCGGTCGCTACAGCGCGCACGACTTCCTCGACCAAGTGATCAACCCAAGCAAGGAGATCAACGAGCAGTTCGTGCCGAGCGTGCTCACCAAGCTCAACGGCGAGACGGTCGTGGGGGTGGTCGTGAATCTCCAAGGCGACACCGTCTCGATCAACACCGACCCCTCCGAGCCGCACACGCAGACGCGCGTGGACCGCAAGGAAGTGAAGAGCATCGAGCCCTCGAAGGTTTCCCCGATGCCGCCGATGCTGCTCAACATGCTGACGAAGGACGAAGTGCTCGACCTCGCCGCCTACGTGTTGAGTGGTGGTGATCCGAAGCACGCGATGTTTGCGCGCTAAGAGGCGGCGAGGCGTGTTGGTTCGGAGCGAAGGGCGCTTTTCAAGCGCCCAGGTCAAAGGTGATGCCAGCGCGACGCGGCGGCGGTTGGAAACCGCCGATCCGTTGAGGCCGAAAGTCACCGGACACTCAGAACGTGATGCTCACGCGCTGGCGCGCTGGCGCAAACTGGCACGCGGGTGCGCCGGTTTGCAGCACTCCTGGCGCGGTGACCTGCCGCGGCGTGACGCCTTGCGGGGGAAAGCACCCCATAGCCAAATGGCGCGAACTATGCGAAGAAGAAGACATGGATTTCGCCAAGCTCACCCAGATGTCGCGTCAGGCCGTGACCGACGCGCAGAACATTGCCCGTCGCCTCAATCACAACGAGGTGGACACGTGGCACCTGCTCTCCGCGCTCGTGGCGCAAGAAAACGGCATCGTGCCCGGCCTGCTCGACA
>JANNEY010000252.1:0-2779 GCA_031379235.1 Opitutaceae bacterium
ATTCCGAGGTGGGGCTGGCTCTCCGAGCCGGCCTGGGTTGCAGGGCGACTCGCCGGCTGGAACTCAGGCCGCTTGCGGAGAAGCGGCCCCACCCGCGAGAAGTCCAAACTTTAAGGGACGTTGGTATAACTCGTCATCCGCACGCGGTCGTTCCGTTCACTTCGCCCAATCGCGCCACATCCAGCGCAGGATGTCCGGCAGCAACGTGCCGCCGTGCAAGTCGGAGTGCGCGCCATCGCCCCACGCATGGTTCACATCGTAGCGTGGGCCATCCGGGCCGCGCCGCGCGGCGGTCGCGTTCGCATACTCCATCGCCGAGAGCATCTGCTGGTTGGCCAGAAACCAGTTGCCGTGCTCGTTGCTCAGGTCGCTTGATCCATCCTGATAAAAAATACGGATCGGCTTGAGCGGATTTTTCCGGATCAACGTGGGATAGATTTCCCCGCCCGACACGGCGGGCTGCCCGTCGCGCGCCGGCCGGTAGCCGATCGAGGTGTAGCTGCCGATCATGCTAATCACTTTCCGGAATTGATCCGGCCGGTGCCACGCGACCGTGAAGGCACAGATCGCCCCGCTGCTCGTGCCGCCGATCACGCGGCCCTCGGGATTGTCCGTGATCGCGTATTTTTTCTTCAGCTCCGGGATCATCTCCTCCACGAGGAAGCGCGCGTAGGCGTCGCTCAGCGCATCGTATTCCTGCGCGCGGTTGTTCGGGTTCCCCTGCCCGAGCGTCGTCGGGTAGGTTTCGGCCCGGTGGCCCGGCGTGATGAACAACCCGAGCGTCACGGGCATCTCCTTTTTGTGGATCAGGTTTTCCATCACCTGCGGCACGCGCAGCGAAGCGTTCGGCGCGGGGTTCGTCGCACGCTGCCCGTCCTGAAACACCAGCAGGCAAGCCGGCTTGTCGGCGGCATATTGCGCCGGCACCCACACCCAATACTGTCGCACTGTCCCCGTGAGGATCGCGCTACGAAATTCCAGCGGGCCCTCGAGCCGCCCGCGCGGCACGCCTTCCTGCGGCTTCGAGTCGGGACCGTGCGGGTATTCGCCCGCCTTGCGCGCGGGCGCCGTCTCGGCGGCGCGGAGCGCCGCTCCGAGCACGGTGACAAATACAAAGGCGGACAGCCAGCGAAGCGGTGATCTCATGGGGAGGGGAAGATGCCCGCCAGACGCACCCGCCGCCAAAAAGGGACGCGTCACGATCAACCGCCCGCTCACACTTGGACGTTGAGCACGCCCGGATCCGAGCTGAACGTTCCGTCCCTCCGCTTTGTCCGATCCAGCTGTCAACTTTCTCGGTCTCCCTCCGTCGCTGTGGCAAGCGCTCTGGCTCACCCTGCGCCTCGCCGCGATCACGACGCTCGTCCTCGGTCTGCTCGGCTTACCGCTCGCCCACTGGCTCAACACCACCCGCACGCGTGTGGCCCCATTCATCGAGACACTCGTCGCGCTCCCCATCGTCCTGCCGCCAACGGTCATCGGTTTCTACCTGCTCGTCGCCTTCTCGCCGAATCATCCGCCCGGCAGTTGGTGGCGCGCGGCCACCGGTGCGCCCCTGGCGTTTACCTTTGTCGGCCTCGTAATCGCGTCCGTGTTCTACTCGCTGCCGTTCGCGGTGCAGCCGTTCCAAGCCGCACTCCGCGCCGTGCCCCGTGAACTCATCGATGCGGGCCGGACGCTCGGCGCCTCGCCCACTCGGGTCTTTCTCCGCCTGCACGCGCCGCTCGCGTGGCGCGGGATCACCGCCGGCCTCACGCTCGGCTTCGCGCACACGCTCGGCGAATTCGGCGTCGTTCTCATGATCGGCGGATCGATTCCCGGTGTGACCAAGGTCGCGAGTATCGCACTCTACGACGATGTGCAAAAACTCGCCTACCCTCAGGCGCACGCCTTCGCCGCCACCCTGCTGGTGTTGTCGTTCGTGCTGCTGCTGGCCGTGACCTTGCTCCAACGGCGGCGCACGTGACGGATTCCTCGCGCATGTTTTCAAAACCCGGCGGGCGAGTTTCCCGGCCTCAGTAGGCAGACCGCTCGCGGGCGCACTGGCCTGCGGGTAGTGAGTCAGTTAGGTTTTGGTTGTCATTGCGAGGAGCGGAGCGACGAAGCAATCCATCTGACATTTCAGCTGTATTGCCGCGCCCGCCGAGCCGGGCTCGCAATGACAAATCAAACAGACCCACTACCGCCCACGAGAACCCCGCGCGCCCCTTGACGCGTCTGCCATAATCGCGAGATTCCGCCCTGCGCATGTCCGCCACCACCCAAACCGCTCCGATCGCCGACCGACTTCGTCGTGTCTTGGCGGGCGTTTGCGCCGGGCTGGTGTTCGCGCTGACGATTTTGGCGGCGAGCCCGGTTGCGCACGACTTGCTGCACAGTGCCGATGCCGAGCACGCCAACTCCGAGGACACGTGCGCCGTCGTGATGTTTGCGAGCGGCGTCGCGCTGCCCGTCGGTCCGCTCGCGATCACACCGCCCTCCGCCGTCATCGCGGGTGTGTCGCCCGTCACGGCGGCCGAGGTTTTGCTCGTTTCGCCCCGCTACCTCCGCCAGCCGGAGCGCGGGCCGCCGGTGAGTCGGATCGCTTAAGTCGTCGCGGCGCGCCCTCGCGCACCGCGTGGTTGTGCGCCGCACGCTGAGAGCGTGGGCGCGTGTCGCGTTCCGTCCCTTGATCCCAAACTCACCATGTTCATTTTTCGTCATCTTCCGGTTTCCTTCCTCTGCGCCGCGCTGCTCGGCAGTCCGGCGCAGGCCCAAATCACACCGGCCCTGTCGCCGA
>JANNEY010000338.1:0-4564 GCA_031379235.1 Opitutaceae bacterium
GTGACACCCCGCCTGTGCCGTATGCCCAAAGGCTCAGGACCTTTTTAGGTTAAGGTGGGCGCCTCCTCCGCAGCGTCTGCTTTCCGATTTACGGCCTAGCATCTTCCGCGACGGTTTCAGCTCCCGTAATAATTCTAAGGCAAAGAGCAGTTATTGAAAGCACCTCGAACACTGCAGGGTGTCGGGGGCCAACCTAGGTCTCACCCCCTACCCGTCAAATGCCAAACCAAGATAAGATCGCCCGCCGGGCCGGCGCAATCGTCACCCTTGCACCGCCAACCATCACTTGCTAGCCGCTCCACCGGCCGAGGCCTTTTTGCTTAGAAACTGCCGCAGCCGTTCTGCCGCATCACCACCTGCGCTGAGACAGCGCTGTGAGGCCCCGGTCTCGAGCACGGCGTTTTCCGTGAGTGTGGTGTGTGTGCACGACTCCAGCAGGCGTTTCATTTCGCGGTTCGCGGCGCGCGAGTTGGCAGCGACAGCGGTGAGAAATTCCTGGAGGTGAAGGGCGAGCGCTTCCGGGGCTCCGTGCCATTCCGCGACACCGATGCGCACGGCTTCCTCGGCATCGAAAATGCGGCCAGTGAAGACGAGTTCCTTGGCGCGGGCCAGGCCCACGCGTCGCACGAGTCGGTAGCTGCCGCCCCAGCCGGTGACGAAGCCGAGCTTAGTCTCCGTTTGGCCGAACTTCGCGTGGCTGGACGCAAAAATGAGATCGCAGGCCATCGCGAGTTCGAGGCCGCCGCCGAGCGCGTAGCCTTCGACACGCGCGAGGGTCGGCATAGGGAGGGCTCCAATGCGATTCATCAACCCGTGGCCACGCTCAACCCACGGGCCGATCGCGTCGCGGTTGATCGTTTCGAGCACGTTGATGTTGGCGCCGGCGCAGAAACATTTGGGCGACGCACTTTGCAGGACGACTGCCGAGATATCCGCGGCGCGTGATTCGATTTCAGTGAGCACGCGCTCGAATGCGGCCATCACCGCGGGATCGAGCGTCGGTGGTTTTCCCTCCGGCGGATGCAGCGTGACGGTGCAGACGGCGGCGGCGTAGGCGGTCGTGAGCCGGGTGCTCATGGAGTCGCGAGTGCGCCAGCTTGGCGGAGTTCGGCGAGGCGAGCGTCGTCGTAACCGAGTTCGCGGAGGATTTCGACGGTGTGTTCGCCGAGTTCCGGGGCGAAGCGTCGTGCCACCGGTGGCGTGCCGTGGAGCCGCACGGGCGTGCCAGGGAGACGAAACGTGCCGGCCTTCGCGTGTTCGATTTCGACCACCATGCCGTTCGCGGCGAGCTGCGGATCTTCGATCGCCTCTTCGAGGGTGTTCACTTTCGCGCAGAACACGCCCTTGGGTTCGAGCTCGGCCAACCAAGCCGCCGTGGTTCGCTCGCGAAACCGCGCCGCGAGGAGCGAGTTCAGTTCGGCGCGATGCGCCTGTTGCTGCGCGTGGTTCGAGAATTTGGGTTGTTGCGAAAGATCGCCGAGGCCGAGGGCGACGGAGATGTCGCGGACGGCGTTGTCGGAAAACACGGGAGAAATCTCGAGGTAGCCGTCGGCGGTGGCGAAGGCCTTGTCGATGATCGATTCGTTGGCGCTCACGCCGCTGACCTCAGTGACCCGTGAGGCGTTCATCGCTGCCGGGCCTTCCCAGGAGTGCGCGTGAAACGCCACGCTCAGGAGGTCGGTTGTGACGCGCTGGCCAAGGCCGGTGCGGGCGCGGGCGAGGAGTGCGATCAAGATACCCTGCATCAACATGAGGCCGGCCGGGTAGTCGGCCGACATCCCGGCAGGGAACGGCGGCTTTGTCGGGTCGGGTTGGGTGAACCATCCCGCCTCCGCGCGCGCCATGAGATCGTGGCCGCCGCGCGCTCGGTCCGCGGAGGGACCGTGATCGCCCCAGCCCCCGGACGAAGCGTAGACGAGGCGCGGGTGAGTGGCGGCCAGCTGTTCGTAGCCGAGGCCGAGCTTCTCCATTACTCCGGCGCGAAAATTGTGCACGACGACATCGGCGGTGGCGATCAATGCCCGAATCGCGGCAATACCCTGCGGAGTTTTCACGTTGAGGGCGAAGCTGCGCTTGTTGCGGTTGAGTCCGGCGTAGGGCAGGCTCACGCCGTGGACAAAGGGACCCCAGCGGCGGCTCCAATCGCCGGCGTCGGGGCGCTCGACCTTGATCACATCGGCGCCGTAGTCGGCGAGAATCTGGGTGCCAACCGGACCTTGATAAACGTGGCTAAAGTCGACGATGCGGATTCCGGTGAGCGCAGAGGGGGTAGACATGGCATCGGTTGAAACAAATTCTTGAGCGTGACGCCATCCGGCACTTCAGGGCCGGGCGGGAATGCGGTTGAGCGTGTAGTAGGCGTCGGGATGAGCGAGCGGCGCCCCCGTGCTGGAGCGGACTCCGGCGGCGCGCAACTCGTGCACATAGAAAGTCCGCAGCCCGTCGACCTTTAAGCGCACTCGCCGCCGGTCGGCACTGACGGTTGCGCTCGTGACCGTGAGCGGCAGTGCGTCGATCTCGGCACTGCCATAAGCGCTGGAATAGAGGTAGGTGTAGCTTTTTAGGTTGTAGGACGCGGGGAGCGCGGCGCTCTCCGCATCGATCTCCGTCGTGAACACCAGTTCGAAGCCGTCGGGCTGCGCGCGCATTTCCTGGATCGCGAAGGGCGTTACGCCGCTCCAGCGCACCCGCTGCAATCCGTAGGCTTGCGTGCCGAGCGAGGACCAGCCGCGACTGCTCATGCCCACGAGCAGACTGCCATCGGGCGCGAAGAGCACGCGCACGACGCCCGACGCGAAACCGGAGAGAAACGGAAACGCCGCGCCCTGATATTCTCCCCCGATTTTTTCGAGAAAAACGCGACTGACTTTGGAGTCGGTGAACTCGCCGACGAAAAACTGTCCGTCGAAGGGCCCGAACTTTCCGTCCGCGGCGCAGACAGCGAGGTCGGTCCCGCTGCGACCCATTTTGTTGTAGGGCAGCCAGACGGCAGGCGGCACCATTTCCGGCAAGGCCCGGAGCGCGGCGGGATAGGGCACTTTATTCGGCATGGGCGCGGAGAGTTTCAGCGGTGAGTCCGGCCGCTCTTGCGAGGCGATGCCCTCGGGGTTGAGAAAAAACACGCCCTTGCGCAGATGGTAGAGGGGTGTGGACGGAATCCATGTACCCTGCTGATCGACGCAAAACATGTCTCCGGCGGCGTTGGCGCCGAGGCCGCAGGGCGAACGCAGGCCGGCGACCATCGGCACAAAGGTATTGTCCGGACCCATGAGGCCGCTCCAGCCGCGCCATGCGGCCTTGTTGTCGGTGCGGTCGCCCATGTCGAGATTGAGAGCCACCCAAAGATTGCCTCGGCCGTCACGCTTCGGGCCATACGCGTAGCCGTGATAGGCGCCGGAGACATTCCAGCCGCGCGCGGCGGTGAGGTATTCGTCGGCCACGCCGTCGCCATTCGTATCGCGCAGACGCGTGACTTCCGTCCGTTGGGTCACGAGCAGGCTGTCGCCGTCGCGCAGCACGCCGAGCGGCTCGTGCAATCCCGACGCGAACAGCGTGTAGCGGACCTTGTCGGGCGCACCGAGCACGCCGTCGAGCAGCCAGACTTCACCTTTACGAATCGCGACGGCGAGTTTTCCGTCCGCCAAGAAATCCATGCCGCTGACCTCGAGCGTAAGACCATCGCCGGGTTTCCACTTCGCGTTGCGCGACGAGGTGGGGGAACTCCCGGTGAGAATGGTCTGAATTTCGTAACCTTCGGTGGCGACGAGACGAAGTCCAGTGGCGAGTAGGGCGGCCGCGAGTGGGAGAATGCGTTTCATGGCCACGTGTAGATGAACTCGAGTTTGCCGGGAGTGCTCGCGGGACTCTCTTGCACGGTGAGTCCCGGTGGGTGCGCGAGCGGGAGCGATCGCATGGACTCAAGATTCCACGTGAGCGTTCGTCGGAGGCTGCCGTTTTCTCCGGGCTCGAAGCGCTCTGCCACGGGCACGCCGCCGACGGAAAAAAGAAAGGTCGGCACGCCCGCTGCGTTGAGCCGGTAGCCTTCGAACTTCCGCGCGCCGCTCGCATCGCCCGGCCCAGGCCACGCCACGATGGCTTCACCGAGTGGTTTTTCGAAGGGGGCAAAGCGGCTGAACCACGTGCCGTAAGCGTCGAAGAAGCGGCCCTTCCACGTGAGCGCGGGGCGGCAGTCGCGACCATCGTAAGCGAGATGCACGCCCGCCGGAAACCCGACGAGAATCGCGTGCGTGCCGACGTCGGCCATGAAGGTGCGCAGCACGACCGGGCGCAAACCGGGGATCAGTTCAAACTCCCGCGCCGTCGTCGTCGGAAACCCCTCGGGCAGTCCCTTGCCCTCCCGCGCGAAAGCGATGAGGGAGGCGATCTGCCGGTCGGTGTCGCCGCCGAGAATATCGCGGTTAGCCGCTTTCCCCTCGGGCCAGAACGACGGCATCAGCGTCCCGGGCCGGTGCACCGCTGGATTGATCAAGTAGTCGCGCAGCCAACCGGGCTGCAGCCGGATTGCGAGCGTCGAGAGATCCAGTGCTTGCACGCCGAGGGAGGC
>JANNEY010000089.1:0-5852 GCA_031379235.1 Opitutaceae bacterium
TACCATGGTCGGGCCTTCGGGAAGATCGGCGAGGGCGGTGATGAACGCTTCGGGCGTCGTGGCGGTCGTGCCCTTGGGCACGGCGATGCCGAATTTTTCAAAGAGGGCCTTGGCCTGATATTCGTGGATGTTCATGAAAGAGGGAGGAGAGAACAGTGAGCCACAAAGGGAGTGGGCAACGCACGAAAAAAAAGGCCGGAACGCAAAGTTCCGGCCGGGGGGATCTTTTGGAAGGCGGTTCAATACGCCGACAGACGGCGTTTATTCGGGCTTCCGCTCCACCGCGCTCTTCAGCATCGGGACTTGCTCGAGGAGCTTTTCGAACTTGATGCCCGTGAGCGATTCGAGCACGGGCGGAAGCTGGCTCAGGATGGTGGTGACATCGCCGGTGAGCTTGCTCGCGCCACCGCCGGGGCCGCCGCCGCTGATGATGATCATCTTCTCGGTCTTCGCGAGCGGCGCGGAAATCTGGCCGGCGATCTCGGGCAGGGCGCGCACGATGAGTTCGATGATGGCGGCTTGGTTGTATTCCTTGAACGACTCGGCCTTCTTCCGCATGGCCTCAGCGGTCGCGAGGCCTTGCGCTTCGATGACGGACGCCTCGGCGAGACCGCGCGCCTTGTTGGCGTCGGCCTCGGCGACGCCGGTGGCCTTCACGACATCGGCGGCGGCGAAACCGGTGGCCTTCGCGGCGGCGGCGTTACCGGCGGCTTCGGTTTCGAGCTGAAATTTCCGGGCGCTGGCGAGCGTTTCGACCTTGTAGCGCTCGGCGTCGGCGGGCTTTTGCACCTGCGCCTCGAGTTCGCGCTGCTTGCGGCGGATTTCCTGCTCCTGCAGTTCGATCTGCTTTTGCTTTTCGATGATGCTGACCTGCACCTCCTCGGCTTTGACGAGTTGATTGGTTTTGAATTTCTGGAGGTCGTAGGCGAGTTCGGACTCGGCCTTCTTTTGGTTCACCGAGGCGTTGTAGCCGGCGAGGTTCATCTCGAAATCGCGCTTGGCCTCGGCGATTTTGGAGTCGGCCGCGAATTTTGCCTCCTGCCCGGCTTGCGTGGCCTGGGAGGATTTGATCATCGCATCGCGGTCGGCTTCGGCCTGCGCGATTTGCGCGTCGCGCTTCACCTGCGCGATGCGCGGCTTGCCGAGGGCGTCGAGATAACCTTGCGTGTCGCGAATGTCGCGAATCGTGAAGCTGACGATACTGAGGCCCATGTTGGCCATATCGCCCGCGGCGACTTCCTGGACCTTCGAGGCGAAGGCGTCGCGGTTCTGGTAGATCTCCTCGACGGTCATCGTGCCGAGGATGGCGCGCAGATGGCCCTCGAGTGTCTGCATCGCGATATTTTTGATTTCGTCGACCCCCTTGCTGAGGAACTGCTCGGACGCGGTGGCGATGGAAACATCGTCGCCCTTCACCTTGATTTGCGCGACGCCGTCGACCTTCACGGGCACGCCCTTGCTGGTGTAAACCTCGGGCGTTTGCACATCGATCGTGAGCAACTCGAGCGAAAGCACATCGGCTTTTTCGACGACGGGAATGATGAAGGTGCCGCCGCCCTTTACCACGCGGAAGCCGCGCACCGTGGTCCGGCCGTCGAGCCCGGTGATGCGATGCTGGCGGCCGGAGACGATGAGGACTTCGTTGGGGCCGACCTTGGTGTAGCGGCTCGCCCACACGAGGAGGGCGACCAGGAAGAGGAGCGCGATACCGCCGGCGACGACGGCGATGAGCCCGTAGCTGGAAGCTTGGGCGAGGAACAGAGGAGCATTCATAGTGGGGAAATTGGGGGCGGACTGAGCGGGGTGGATCTTCAGGCGACGGCAACAAAAAACTGGGTGCCGACCACCCGTGTGATTTGCACGTTGGTGCCGGTGGGAATGGCCGCGCCATCCTCGGCCCGGGCGGGCGCCGAGTAACGGGAGCCGCCCTGCACGTAGGCGATTTCACCGACGCCGCCGGCGGGGATTGGCGAGATGACGGCGGCGAGGTGGCCCGTGAGCAGCCCGACGCGCCCTTCGCTCGAGCCCTGCGTGCGGCGAAAAATGGCGCGCAACATCCAGAACAACAGCGCTGCGATGCCGAGCCCGCCGACCACCGCGAGCGGCGCGCTCACCCACGGGCTGTGCGTCGGCGCGAGTTCGTTAAAGATCATGCCGAAGCCGCCGAACGCCGTGACGAACGCCGCGATCGTGGTGGGGCTCAGCGGGGCGAAGCCCGGCATGTCGTTCGCCCCGCCGCCGCCCTCGGCGTGGCCTTGCGCGTGGCCGTGACCGGCGTGGCCACCGTGGCCGCTGCCGAAGTCGTGACCGGCGTCGCCGTGGCCGCCGAAAGCATGGGCCGCGATCGCACTGATGAGCGTGAAGAGCAGGCCCACGCCGAAACAGACCGCGTAGACAAAGAACGCGGTCGCGCGCACTTTTTCCCCGGCCTCGAAGGAGACGAGGCCGGCGGCGCCGACACTGAAGGTCGCGGCCAGGCCGGAGGTGAATTTGTTCATGGAGGAGAATTTGAAGACCTTGAATAACGCGCCGGCACCGCCGCCGACGACAGCAGACTTGGCGAGTGCGCCTGTGGCGAGCGCGCCCGCGAGCCCGGCGGGCGGCGCGGCGACGGCGTGACAGGTCAGGACAAGGCCGAGCGCCGCGGCCGTGGAGGTTATGCCCTTTTGCCCAAGCACGCCGCGGAGTTTCTCGAGCGCCCGCTCGGCGCGCATGCGGGCGGAATTTTCGCCGACGCCAAGCCGTGCGCCCATCTCGGCGAAGGCGCGACCCTCGAAGTAGCGCATGAGCAGGGCGGCGCGATCGGGCTCGTTCAGATCGCACAGTGCGGAGTCCAGCACAGGCCGGATGCGTTCCCAGTCGGCGTCGCAGACGGACGCGCGGTCGATTTCTTGCATGAGATGGGCTTCCTGTTCGCGGCGTTGCCGCCGGTGTTTCTCCCGCAGGGCGTTGAGCGCGGCGTAGCGCGTGCTGGTGCAGAGCCAGCTGGCGATTTCGGCGCGGGCGCTGAGTTCCTCCGCCTTGCGCGCCAGATCGATGAACACACTCTGGGCCACGTCCTGCGCGAGCAGGGTGTCGCCGCTGACCTGACGCAGCGCGGCGGAGTAAACGAGGCCGGTCTTGCGCTGCACGAGTTCGGCGAACGCGCTTTCCGCGCGCTCGCGAACGTAGCGGCGGAGGAGTTCGGTGTCGTCGATCATCGGGGAGTTACAACCGCCGCAGCCTACAATCGCACAGGGCGGGGAAAGTTTTTTTTGGGATTTCCTGATCTAAACGGCGGGAAACGTGGGCGACAGGATGTCCCCAGGAAACCAGTTTTGGCGCGCGAGATCACTTACATTGTTGCGCCGCGTTGCGGTGGCGGCACGCTCACGCCAACATGCACTCGCACGAGGTGATGAGGGAGGTCCTCAAGAAAACCAGCGCCAAGCAAATCGCGGCGGAGATGAATCTCTCGCTCTCGCTCATCTATAAATGGGCGGAGCCGCCGGAGGATGAGACCGGCAGCGGCGCGAGCAGCCCGCTCGACCGCGTTGGCCATCTGATCCGGATTACGGGTGATGCGCATGTCGCGCAATGGGTGTGCGAGCAAGCCGACGGGTTCTACATTCGTAATCCGCACAACCTGACGCCGGCCGGCGTCATTCCCGCCACCAACGACATCGTGCAGGAATTTGCGGACATGCTTGCGACGATTGCGCGGGCTTCGGCGGACAACACGATTTCCAAGGATGAGGCGAAGACGATTCGCCGCCGCTGGGAAGAGCTGAAGAGTGTGACCGAAGGTTTCGTGAAAGCGGCGGAGGGCGGGAGCTTTGGCCCGGTCGTCGCGTCGCACTCGACCGATAAAAAATAGTGCGCTGCGTGAGCCGTTGGCGAATCGACGATGAAGGGCTGAAAAAAGAGTTGTCGTCGACCGAAACGACCCGCTGTAGTTGAGGCCTTTGTTGCGAATTCCCCTCATGTTTGCGTGACGAGCCGAGCTAGAGTTATTTGGTGCCTCGGCCTGCTTGCTGTCGCCGTGGTCGTCGTCACCTGCGTCGTGCGTATCGGCTTCAGTCACGATACGGGTGTTCTGTCGTCGCCCGATGCTGTGCGGGCGATCCGGATGCTCGACCATTGGCTCCTTTTGGGCGCCGCGTTTGCCCTCCTCGCCCTTGGCGTCGCGGCAATCGTGCTCTGGCGTGGGGAAGCGAAGGGCGGCAAGAACGCGGCGCAGGCCCTGATTGAACGGGAGCAGATGCTCTCCTCGATCAACGAAAACCTGCAGGGCACCTGTGTCTACCGGATCATTCATCACCGGGATGGAAGGATGGAATGCACCTATGTGAGCCCAAACGTGGAGCAACTGGTTGGGGTGCCGGCCGCGCAGTTCGTCGCCGATGTCGTAAAGACGTTTGCGCTGATTCATCCCGAAGACCTGCCGAAGTTCCGTCAGGCGATTGCGCAGGGCATGGCCACGGGCAAGCCAGCAGCGATTGCCGTTCGCATTCGACATCCGAGCGGTGGCGAACTTTGGCTGCAATTTCGTTCCCATCTCATAGCCCGCGCCTGTGATGGCGCGCAGGTGCGCGATGGTGTCGTCGTGGATATCACGGCCATCAAAGCGGCGGAGACGGAACTCCGCGCGGTGCGCGAGCGTTTGCAGTTGGCGCTGCGATCGTCGCGCACGTGCATCTGGGAGAACTACGTGGCGGCCAACCGCGTGATGCTCGACGAGGCGTGGGCCGAAATGCTCGGCCGCCCATCAGGGCCGACCGTTACGACGGCTCGGGACTTATTCGCGGCGGTGCACGCGGATGATCGAAATTCTGTTTTTCTGGCTTCAATCCAGGCGATACGCGGGGACTCCGATGACTATCAGGTCGAGCAGCGGGTCGCGAAGGCCGGCGGGGGCTGGGTGTGGATAATGAGCACGGGGCGGGTGACGGCTCGTGACGAGCGCGGTCGCGCCGTCCGGATGTTTGGCACGAACACCGACATTACGGCGCGCAAGCTCGCTGAGGAACGGGTGCGTGATCTTAACGCCAACCTCGAAACGCTGGTGAGTGCACGCACCGCGGATCTCGTTGCTACGGCCGGAAAACTCGCGGCGTCGGAACGGCTCTTTCGCAACCTGGTCGAAAATATCAATCAAGGTTACTACGTGGCGAATCGGCGCAGTTTGTTTACCTACTGCAATCCGGCCGTGGCCGTAGTGGGTGGTCGCACGGAGCGTGAATTGCTCGGCACTTCGGCCTATCGCTTGGTGGCGGATGAGGATCGCGCGCGGGTGATTTCAGCCTACGTGGAGTGGGCGAAGCAGGGGGCAAAGGAAGTGGCGATTGAGTTTCGGACTTCGCGCCCTTCGGGCCGAGTGACTTGGGTAGAGCAGTCCACGACCATTTTACGCGCCGCGGATGGTAGCGTCATTGAATTCCGCAACACCTTGCGGGATGTCACTGAGCGGAAATTGGCCGAGCAGGCGTTGGCGGCTGAGCAAGGACGCACGGCTATTTTCGCGCAACTGGGCCGAGAACTGGCCGAAGCGGATTCGCCCAAAAAGGCCGCGGTCCAGATCTTGGCGGCGGCGCAAAAAATTCTGGGCTGGGACGGCAGCTGGCTGCATCTGTGGAGCGAGACGGAGCAAAAGTTCGAGGACGTTGCGGACTTTGACACGATCGACGGCGAAATCCGGGAGGTCTCGCCGAACGTCGGTGCGCTGCGGGAACCTACGCCCTCGGTTCGGCGGGTGATGAATGAAGGACCGCAACTCATCCTGCGCGAGACAGAATCCGATTACGTTTTCTCGGGCCGGATGTTTGGAAGCAATCGCCGCTCGCTCTCCCTCGCGTTTGTCCCGATTCGGATTG
>JANNEY010000358.1:0-1996 GCA_031379235.1 Opitutaceae bacterium
ACGCCCGCCGCTACGCCAACGCCCGCGTCGGTCCCAATCGCTTGGCCTCTGGTTCTTGATCCTTTCATGCCGGCGGGAGGATTTCCATGATCCAAGCCAGCGTTTCCCCCGCCGGTGTGGCAAGCCGGTTGAAGCGACCGCAGGCCCTTGTCCCGGGTGGCAGCGCGAACGACGTCGACGTCAAAGTGGCCGCCTCCACCGTGAAAAACCCGATCGGCGCACTGACGAAGGGAATCTTGAACTGATGCAAGACCGCGCCGAGCGGTGTGCGCCCCGCCTCGATCGCCACCCGAGCCTCCGCGGGAAATTGCGCGAGCGCCACGGCCAGCACGCCATACTCGACGATCTTGTCCGAGTTGACGGTGCGCAGAAACACTTCGCGCAAGTAGAGCCCATCCTCGGTGTGGCAGCGCAGCACCTCGACGCGCAGCGCGCTGCCGTGGTGCGTCGCGAGCGTGGAGGTCATGTCGCGATCATGGTCGAGTAGACCGCGTTCGGGTTGAGGGAGGTCGGTGCCCCGGCGGGGGTGAAATTTCGTCACGTCGAGGCCGCACGCATCGCGCAGAAAATTCCGCAGAGATGACGGCAGGGTTGCAATGAGTGAGGTCTCGGCGGTGGGCATGACGGCAGCATGGCCTCAGTGACGTGGTCCTCGCCACGCGTCGGCCTCTTTTTTCAGGACGTAAGGTTCTCCGTTTTTCACGCAATCTCCGATGACTCGTCGCGCCCATGCTTCGCTTACGAGGTAGCTACTCCCTCCAATCTCCTCCGGCGTGGGAACAACATCCCGATCGAGTTCAACCGAACGACACAGACTCAGGCGCAATTGACCCCGGTAAAAAGGCTCCCACTTGATGAGTTGACGTCCTTGCCTCCAGTAAACCCAGACAAAGGCATCGCGAGTCCCCAGCAGATTCACCGGACTGACGAAAAAGTGGTTCATACCTTGGTGAGCTTTCTCGCTCACGAATTCCTTCAGGACAGAATCCAAATCGCGAAAATCCTGATGGATGCGAGCTGGCAGCCGGATAGATGAACCCAACAAAACGCAGTAGGAAACCGCGGCTAGCAGCAGTAACGTCAGCGACCGAATTTTCATTCCAGACGACGCTGCCCCTCAAACGATCTTCGTCGTCCGGTGTTGCGACAGGAAAAACTCGTGCAGTAGCGTGTCCACGCAGAGCAGGCCGTCGCGCGACAGGCGAACGTGCGTGGCGTCGACCGTGAGAAAACCCTCGGCGGCGAGGTGGCCGAGCTGCGCGGCGAAACGCTGCGCGAGATCGACGCCGAATTTTTCCGTGAAGTAGCCGAGCACGACGCGGCCGAGCTTCATCTGGAGGATGAACTCGCGGATCATCCGCTCCTCCTGATTCGTGCGGAAGGCGCGCTTGGTGGGGCGCTGGCCGGCGTTGATGGCGGCGAGGTAGGGCTCGATCTCGGTGACGTTTTGGTAGTGGACGCCAGCGGCGTGCGAGAACGAAGCCACGCCGAGTCCGATGAGGTCGGCGCCGCTCCAGAGCTCGTCGCGGTAGAGAAATTTGGTTTTTTTCGGATTGAGCACGGCGGTGTAGCCGCTGCCGACCGTGTAGCCGACGGCCTCGAGCGCGGCGAACGCCTCCTTCACCCAGCGGCGCTTCGTCATCCAGTCGGCGACGGGCGCGACGAGTTTACCCTCGGCCTTCATTTCCTTGTAGATGGTCGTGTTGTAGGGGATCTCCATCTGGTAGATCGTCACGCTGTCGGGGCGGAGCTTGATCGTCTCCTCGATGTTGCGCTGCCACAGAGCCTCGGTCTCCTCGACCATGCCGGCGATGAGGTCGATGTTGATCTGGGCAAAGTTCTCCGCGCGGGCGCGCTCGTAGGCGGTGTAAACTTCGCCGGAGCGGTGGGCGCGGCCGTTAATTTCGAGGACATGGTCGTCGAAATGCTCGATGCCGAGGCTGAGGCGCTTGACGCCCACCTGCTTGATCGCGGCGAGCTTCGCGGCGTTGAGCGT
>JANNEY010000359.1:0-1518 GCA_031379235.1 Opitutaceae bacterium
ACGCCCGCCGCGCTGCCGCCGATGGCGTCGACGCGCGGCAGATGGGCGGCCGCCCGCTTGAGCGAGTCATGCACCCCTTCGATGTGATAAGCGGGGTCGGCCTGGAAATACGGGTCCCAAGCTATCTCTTCGGAAAACACGACCTTGCCATCGATCACCGCCGCGGACTTCCGATCGCTTCCGCCCAAATCGAAACCGATCCGGCAGCCGTCGAGGTGCCGGCCCATCGCAGAGCTCGTTTCTTTGGGCGCGGGCAACGCGTCGAAAGCCACTGCTTCCACGGCAAAGGCGCGCCCGAAAATCTTCTCGCCCATGAAATCGCAATCGAAGGCGCGCGGCCCCGTGGGCGCGTAGATTTCAGCCAGTGCGCGGGCGACCTCGTCGGCCCCGGCCACGAGCACTTGCGGACCGCCTTTCGTCCAGAGGAGAAATTTCAGCATCCGCTCCGCGTAGGTGAGCGTGAGGGCGGCCGCCGGATGCGACGCGGAGAGCACGCGGAAATCGTGGCGGAACACCGAGCCGTCCCGCCGCACCAACACCATCGCGAACGGCCGCGCCGCGCGATCAGCGGCGACGAGCGCCGCGTAAGCCCGGTGCCAGAGCGCAGCGGGCAAAAATTCAGGATCGAGTGACGGGCGAATTTTTGGGACGACGGGAAGCATGGAGAACGGGAGGCCGCTAAACTAGCTCAGCCGCGCTTTCGATTGAAAGTCATTTGAAGACGATGGCCGTCCCAACTGGCCGCGGCGCAGGCCATCCCCCCTTACCCCACGCGCCGCAGCACGCGCACGCGCTCCCGGCCTTCGCGACCACTGAAGGAACACTCCGGCACATAGTCGTCGACGATTTCGTAGCCTTGCGCAAAGAGCGCCGTCAACGCCGGCACGCTGAACGGGAACGGCGGCCCCTCCTCCCCTGGATCGAGATCGGGGTTGATGAACCAGACGCCAATCAGCAGTCCACCGCGGCGCAGCGTGAGGTCGATGCCCCGCCGGTAGTCGGCGCGGAGCGTCGGATGCAGACCGCTCATGCAGGTGTGCTCCAGCACCACATCGAAGGCGCCGCGCAGCTCCGTCGGGGGATTGAACAAATCCCCGACCACGAACCGCTCCGCCAGCCCCGGATAAAGCGCGCGCGCCTCCGTCACCCCCGTCGGCGCGATGTCCAGGCCCGTGGCGTCCAACCCGTGCGCCGCCGCGAGCGCGACCTCGTGGCCGTGGCCGCAGCCCGGCACCAACGCCCGCCCGCGCACCGGGTGGCGCTCCAGGTATTGCCGCATCGGCGGCGAAGCCGCCCCGCGATTCCAAAACACTTCGCCCCGTTGGTATTTTTCTTCCCAGTTCATAGCTGGACTGACCGTGTCCCTCGCCCCTGGAAAGGCGAGGCGCCAGCCTCCGAGGTGGTGGCTCATACCAACGTCGCATGATTTCTGGACTTTAGTGGGATCGAGGTGGGGTCGGGACCTCCGGGCCCGGCCACGGGTGAACCGCAGACCAAAACCGTCGGGCCCGGAGGTCC
>JANNEY010000090.1:0-12306 GCA_031379235.1 Opitutaceae bacterium
ACGACGAGATCTTTCGGGTCACGCCGTCGCGCCACTCCATGTGTTGGATGCGCCATTTCGCCATGGTTGCAAGCTCAGCGAACTCCGGTGAGGGCGTCGCACCCACGGCATCGACGATGGTCTGATAGGCGGCGCGGGCGCGATCGGACGCACCGAGGCGCTCGTCGCACAGGCCAAGTTGGTAGGTGATCGGCAGCCGCCAAGCCGGCTCAGGAGCGAGCTCAAGCATGCCGGTGTAGATGGCGCGGGCATTGGCGATATCGCCGCTCTCGTAGAAATCGTTCGCGAGTTGGTTGCCTGTTTTGCGCTGCCAATGCGACCAGCGTTTCGGATCGACTTCGATGCGTGATTTCTCGGTGCGCAGCAGCTCGAGCGTCGCGCTGAAGGCGTCCTGCGAGCGCTTGAGCTCACGCAACGTCACAACGAGCAAGTAGCGAGCCTCGGGCACGTTTTCATCCTCGGGCCACTGCTCAATGTAAGCGCGCAGGGTGGTGACCGCCGGCTCCAGGCGGCCTTGCAGGCGGAGGGCGTAGCCCGCCTTGAAATGGGCACGCGCGCGGTCGACGGGAGCGAGATCGAGCAGCCGGAGGCGAGTATAGAACTTGTTCGCCTCGGCAAACTCACCCGATTGAAAATGGGTTTCGGCGATTTCAAACTGCGCGGTCTTTGCCAGCAGCTGGTAGCGATCAAATTTTTCGCCGGGCAGCTTCAGGGTCGAGTTGAGCACATTGTAGAAGCGCGTGATCGCGAGTTTGTAGGCACCCAGGCTGCGCAGTGTGCGGCCGAGCTCGAGGAGGACATCGGGGGTCCGCTCGTCGCCAGCGTAGTCCTTCAGGTAACTCTCGTAGATTGCCGCGGCTTTGGTGAATTCGCCTTTGCGCCGGTGCAGTTGCGCCAAAGCGTAGAGCGCCGTCTTCACGTCATTCACGGGCACCTTCGGGGCGGCGATTACCTGACGAAACGCCATCTCGGCCGCATCGTAGTCGCGGCGCTCCACCGCGGTGTGGCCGATCTTGAGCATGCTTTTGATTTCATCCGATGGTTCGGTTGCCGCCCCCGTGGGCTTGGCGGCCGCCGTTGCGTGGTGCGGATCGCCGGCCTTCGCCGTCGTTGGGGAGCTGGCGGGCTCGGGTCCACGCCCGGCATGGGTATCGGCGGAAGTTTTGCTGGACGGTGTTTTGGGCGCTTGCGCCGGACCCTCATGACTGGGCCCGGTGTGAGCTGTCTGCTCCGGAGCCGAACTCGACGATTGGCCGTGGGCTGACTCTGCTTTCGGCGTGACTGGAGCGGCGTGCACTGCTTCAGCGGCCGGATGTTCCGGATGAGCAGGCGGATTCGCCGCCTGCGCACGCCCGGTCGCGAACGCCGTGAGCGCGGCAGCCGCGCGCACGACGATGAGCGATGGCAAGAGGCGACGGCGAACGATCATTTTGGAGTTTGGGTGTAAGTTGCCGAACTCGGCGGGATCGCTGCCGGTGCGGGCGCGGCTTTGGGCACCGGCATGAGCAGGGTCACATCGCTGGGATTGCGCGCGGAGCCGGGCATCTGGAAGTAAGGGAGGAAATCCTCCGCACGAACAGCCGGGCGCAGATCATCCTGGATGATTGCTGCTGGAGTTTTGCTGGGAGCCGGCGCGGGGGATTTGTCCGCGGCGACTACTGGCGACGCCTCGGCTGCGTGCTCCGCCGCACCGTGAAGCTTCGGGATGATGAAGTCGCCCCCGGACGTCGAACCCCCTGGGGATGCAACGGGAGCGGACGAGTCGGGCAGTTTCTGAACAGGCTCGGCCACGTAAGGCTTGGGTTGGAAGCGCAACTGGGGCGCCCCTACCACCGGTAAGTAGGTGGTTGTATTCGCCGGGGTGATCGAGTGCGCCTTGGGCGAACTCGGGCGGGGCAGGGCCGCGGCGCCGGCGGGCGCCAAAAATAGGACGGCGAGGCAACTCAATGCCTCGCGTCGTCGCGCCGGGTGGTGCGGTGATTCGCGGTGATTCATTTCGATGAAGACATTCCATAGGTGTGGATGGTCCTGATTGTGCCCGCTTACGTATCGGCACCGCGGCCGAGGGCTGAAATGCAATCGTTCCTCAAAATGAGGAGATCACACCGGAAAATCAGCCGACCTTGAACTCAAGGGTATGGCGCAGTTGACGGCCCAGATCGTCGAGTTTGTAGGGCTTCTGAATGAAGCAACGCTGGCCGGATTTTTCGAGTTCGATCCTCGCTTCTGCCGTCAAATGACCGCTGAGCACGATAACCCGCAGCGCGGGCCGACAGATACGAATTACCCGCATCACATCGACCCCGTTAGCGCCCGGCATGTTGAGATCGAGCAGCACGGCGTCGAAAACGCGCGCCGGGTCGCTGATGAGGTCGATTGCCTCGATCCCCGTGGCCGCGGTCGTGGTGCGATAGCCTTTACCGGCGAGGGCGGTCGAGAGTAATTCCCGCAGAGGAGCCTCGTCGTCGACGATGAGCAACGACTCGGTGCCGCCGGGAAACTCGCTGCTGCCGATCGGCGTGGGAGCGGCAACGGCCATCTCAGCCAAAGGCAGGTAAACGCGAAACGTGCTCCCGGCCCCAAGCGCGGAATCGACCTCGATGTAACCGTGGTGGGCGACGACGATCCCGTAAACCACGGCGAGCCCGAGCCCGGTGCCCTGGTGGCCCTGCTTCGTGGTGAAAAACGGTTCGAAGATGTGCTGCCGGACTTCGGCGCTCATGCCCGTGCCCGTGTCATTGACGGCCAGACATGCATAGGTGCGGGCCGCGTCGGCACCAAGATGACGCAATGTGCTGCCTTGGACCGTGGAAGTTTTGAGCGCAATCGTGCCGCCCGACGGCATGGCATCGCGCGCGTTGACGCAAAGATTCAGAACGATCTGCTGCAGCTGATTCTGATCGGCGAGCAAGGCGGGAAGTTTCTCCTGAAGCGCTTGCTGGAAAACCACGGTGCGGGGAAACGTCTCTGCCAACAACGCGACGAGATCGCGGGCGAGTTGGTTCAGATCCACGGGGGAGAAACGCACCTCCGCTTTGCGACTGAAAGTCAAAATCTGGCGGACGAGGCCGCCCGCCCGCTGCGCCGCGCGATGGATTTCGCGCAGACTTTTCGTGAGCACCACAGGATCGTTTAGGCTCTGTTCGCAGAATTCGGCATAGCCATTGATGATCGCTAGCAGGTTGTTGAAATCATGCGCGATGCCACCGGCAAGCGTGCCGAGGCTCTCCATTTTCTGGGCTTGGCGAAGCTCGTGTTCGAGTCGCTTGCGCTCGGTAATGTCTTCGCGCAGGCAGAGCAGATTTGTGATCTCACCGGCGGGCGTGCGGATGCACGAGACCTTGACGGATTCCCAGACGGTGCTGCCGTCGCCCCGCGTGGTGGCGAGCTCACCGCGCCATTCGCCCCCGGTCCGCACCGTCGCCCAGAAGCTTTCGTAAGAAATATTATCCGGATGTCCGTCCCGCAGCACCTCGATATTGCGGTCGAGCAAATCCTCCAGTGTGTGGCCGCATCCCGCGATGAACTTCGAGTTCACGTATTGCGGCCGACCCTCCGGGTCAGTGATTACAATCGAGACCGGGCACTGCTCAACCGCGCTGGAGAGACGGTGAAATTGTTCTTCCGCGAGCCGTTGCAGGGTGATGTCCCGGCCCACCGCGCGCACGGCGACAATCGTTTCTGACTTATCGCGGAGCGCGGTTTCCTCCCATGAGAACCAGCGGACGCCCTGTGGGGTTATCCAGCGATGGATGGCGGCGGCGCGATGGGGCGCACTTTTCAGCTCAGTGAGCGAAATTTGGAAGTTTGCGAGATCGTCGACGTGGACTAGATCTGAAATTGTCACTTCCTTCTCCGCGGCGAGCCCGAACTTCCGGGCGAACGAGGTGTTTACCGCGAGGATGCGGCCATCGAGATCTCGGCAATAGGCGGAATCAGCGCTGGTCTCCCACGCGCCCAGCCAGTCGATGGCTGAGCCGATGTTCGCGGATTCGGCGGCTGGCTCAGTGATCACAGCGGACATGATGACGGTATCGACCGGGTGACCGGAGAGCTTGAGCATGATTCAAACTTTGCCGCCGACCTCGATGCGCAGTTTCAAATGAGCCCCTGGAGCATCGCGGGAAGTTTCTGCAGCGAGTTGGCGATCGAAGCCCGCGCGAGCGCCGACTCTGCGCCATCCGCACCAAAGAGAATGCTCCAACCGGGTAGCAGCAGCCACGAATCGGATTCGACCGGCTCGATGCGTTCAAATCCACCGGTGATTCCGGCGTGCCGCACCAGGTGATCGGCGATCTGCACGGCCGCGGCGAACAGCTGATGTTTGGGTGCGAGTTCGGGTGTGTTGTGGTAACGCACGGCGAAAACGATTTCCTCCGAGAGTTGGTGTCGCGCGAGGTAGTGCGCGCCGACGGCGCCATGATCCCAGCCAATGAGATCGCGCTCACGTTGACAGAACTCGGTGGGATCTGCCGCGGTCGTTTCGACCAGAGCGCGCAATTCTTCCGGGAAAGAATACGCCATGACGACTTTGCCCACATTATGCAGAAGGCCGACGAGGTAGTCGGTATCGTCATCGATGTGCAGTGCCGTTGAGGCGAGGATCTCGCGGGTCAGAATCGCCGTGCCGATGCTGTGGGTCCACAGTTCCTTCCACGGGAGGGAGGCCGAGGTCGCCTGCTTTATCTGGTCCAGTTCCTCGATGATGGGCGTCGCCATCGACAGCTCGCGAATCTGTCGCAGGCCGAGAAAAAAAACGGCCTCCTCGATGTTGTTCACGCGCGTTGAAAGGCCGAAATACACTGAATTGACCATCCGCAGCAGACGGGCCGAAAGCGACGGATCGAGGCGAATCACTTCGGCGATTTGTGAATTGAGGCTCCCCTCGGCGCGCACCAGATCGCGCAACGCGTGATTTACGCTCTGGAGCGAAGCCAGTTTGGGGCAGGCGTCAATGCGCCGCTTGATGTCATCGTCCGACAGAGGAGGGCGGGAGATTTCGGGCGCGGAATTCAAGGGTGGCGGAATGAGAAGGGATGTTCAGAAAAATCGGCTGGCGACACGTAGGCTGTGGTCAGCTCATCGGTTCCGCGCCGATAGCCTTGAGTGTAATTTGCTAAAGATTTTTCCGTTTTGAGTCGAAAGTGGGGATTAGCCCTCAGCGTGTCCCCCGCCCAACTTCAATCTTTGCTGCAGAGTGCCATCGGGCACCATCGTGCCGGCCGTCTGGCCGAGGCGGAGCTATTGTATCGGCGGCTTCTCACTGCTGCGCCCCGCCACTTCGACGTCGTCCACTTAGCTGGGCTCGTCGCGTATCAGCAAGGGCGTGTCGCTGACGCGGTCCAACTCCTGGCTAGGGCCCACAAGCTCGATTCGAGGCACGTGGTGTGTGAAATGCGCTACGCGCTCGCGCTGATCGCGGCGCATCAGCTGCCGGAGGCCGAGGCGCATTTCCGGCATGCGGTGACGGTGAAACCCGATTTTCACGAGGGCTGGGACAATCTGGCGTATTGTCTGAAAACTCAAAACCGACTTCTCGAAGCGATCGTGTGCCACGAAAAAGTCGTCGCGATCGCGCCGGCCTACGCCGTGGGCTGGTATAATTTCGGCCTGACGCTGAGCCTCGCGGGACGACCATTCGACGCGCTCGACCGCCATGAACGGGCGATCGCGGTGGACGCCAAATATGCATTGGCGCGATTTGGTCGCGCCCAGGCATTGCAGCAGATCGGTCGGATCGAGGAGGCGGTTTCGGAATACGAAAGATTTCTCGCGCTGGAGCCACGGCATCACGAGGCGAGGAGCTACCGTCTCTTTGCACTGCATTATCAGCCGGGCGTTTCGCAGGAAAAATTATTTGCCGAGCACGTCGCATTCGGGCGTTCACTGGACCCCGCGCCCAAGGTGATATTCGAAAACGCGCCGAGCCCGACCCGACGCCTGCGGATCGCGATGTTGTCGCCCGACCTGCGCGAACACGCGTGTGCGTATTTCATCGAGCCTCTGCTGCGTCATTTGGATCGGGAGCAGTTTGAAATCTACCTTTACCACGATCATTTTCGGGAGGATGCGGTCTCAGCGCGACTCAAGGCGCACGCCGCGGTGTGGCGAAATTTCGTCGGACAGCCCGCGGCCGTGGTTGAGAAAACCATTCGCGCCGACAACCCGGACATCCTGATCGATCTTGCGGGACACACGGGATTGAACCGGCTGCCGCTCTTTGCCCGGCGACTGGCCCCGGTGCAGGCGACCTATTTGGGTTATCCGGACACCACAGGGGTGCCGGCGATGGACTGCCGATTCACCGATGCTGTTGCCGACCCGGTTGGCGAGGCGGATAAATTTGCGACCGAGCAATTGGTGCGGCTGACAGGTTCGGCGTGGACCTACGCACCACCGGCTGACGCGCCTGAAGTGGCACCTGCGCCTTGTTTGAAAAATGAGCATGTGACGTTCGGCTGCTTCAATAATCTCGCGAAGGTGACCGATCCGACGCTGGCACTTTGGGGCAAGATTTTGCGTGAGGTTCCTGACAGTCGCCTGCGGATAAAGGGCAAAGGTTTCGGTGATGTCGCCGTGAGGAAGCAGTATGTGGAAAGGATGTCCCGGCTGGGGTTGCCGGTGGATCAGGTCGATTTGCTGGAACGCACGGCTGAGGCCAAAGACCATCTCGCGCTCTACAACGAGGTCGATGTCGCGCTCGATACGTTTCCCTATCATGGCACGACCACAACGTGCGAGGCACTGTGGATGGGCGTGCCAGTTGTCACACTTGTCGGTGAAGCCCACATGTCGCGAGTCGGAGCGAGCCTGCTCAGCTCGGTCGGGCATTCCACATGGGGCGCAAAGACCGAAGCGGAATATGTCCAGATCGCGATTTCACTGGCGAAAAATCGCGCGGCGTTAGCGGCTACCCGTTCTGGATTGAGGGAACAGATGCGCCAGAGCGATCTTCTCGCCCATCAGGCGCAGGCCTGTCGTTTCGGCCAGGCATTGCGCGAGTGCTGGTCCGAATGGTGTGCGACGCGTGTTCCGGAAGCGCTGGTAGCTTAACGCCCGTTTTACCAAAACTCGCACGAATTCTTTTGCTGCGATCCGCAGGCCTCGCAGTCTCGGTGGCACACTTTCCCAATAAAAATGTCAGCTCATCTGCGCGGTTTTTACTTAGCATCAACTACGACCTTCTTTCATCTGGCTCCAGGGTATCTGCATGTTTCTATGGCTCCTAGGAATTGTAGCCGAGATAAAAAATACCTGCCGCGGCGGCCTCTTTCAAAATCATGATTACCTCTGCTTCAAATGTCCCCGCTGTTTCAACGAACTTGCGTGGTGCGACCGCCCAACCGCCGCCATCCAGCGGTAACGGTCAGAATGGCAATGGGAGTAAACCCCACACGAACGGCACTCATGGGACCCATGGCACCAACGGTGCGAATGGCGCGCGTCGGGCCAGTCAGCTCGGCGTCGGCGTCATCGGCTGCGGCTACTGGGGGCCGAACCTCCTGCGGAATTTCCATGAGAACCGCGATTGCCGCTTGGTCGGTGTCGCGGACCTCAGTGCCGACCGCCTGACGTGGGCGCGCACCCAATATCCTCACATCAAGACGACGACGTCGATCAGCGAGCTGATCGACAATCCCGAGATCGATGCCGTGGCGATTGCCACGCCGGTGAACACCCACTTCGAACTCGCGATGCGTTGTCTCCGCGCGGGCAAGCACGTCTTGGTTGAAAAACCGCTCTGTCATCGCTCCGACCTCGCTCGCGAGCTCATCGACGAAGCCGAGAAACGCGGTCTCACGTTGATGGTTGACCACACGTTCATTTATACGCCGGCGGTCCGCCGCATCCGCCAGCTCATCGAAGCGGGCGAACTCGGCCAGATCCACTATTACGACTCGGCCCGCATCAACCTCGGTCTCGTGCAGGCTGACGTGAATGTGCTCTGGGATCTCGCCGTGCACGATCTTTCAATCATTCAATATCTCTTCGCGGAACTGCCGCAGGCGGTGTCGGCGACGGGCATGCGGCACATCGCCGGTCGCCCCGAAACCATCGCCTATCTGACTCTGCACTACGCCTCCGGGCTGATCGCGCATTGCCACGTCAACTGGCTCTCGCCGGTCAAGGTTCGCCGCACGTTGATTGGCGGCTCCAAGAAAATGGTCGTCTATGATGACGTCGAGCCCACCGAGAAAATCCGCATCTACGATTCCGGGGTGAAACTTGGCCAGACTGGCAGCGCGGAAGAAGGCCATCCTGACTACCGTCTCCGGATCGACTATCGCAAAGGCGACATTTGGATTCCCCATCTTGAGGGCAAGGAAGCGCTGCGCCTCGAGGTTGAGCATTTCATCGATTGTGTGCGCAACACCCGCGCGCCGCTGTCCGGCGGTCTGCAAGGGTTGCAACTCATCCGCACGCTCGAGGCCGCCACGCAATCGCTGTTCTTGAAGGGCCAGCCGATTCCGCTCTGATCGCGCTCAAACATGCTCGATCCCACGCTGCGCGTCGCGCCTTCCGTCAAGCTCGGCAAAAACGTCCGCCTGATCGGCTTCGCGAACCTCTACGGCTGCGAAATCGGTGACGATACTTTCATCGGACCCTTCGTCGAGATTCAGTCCGATGTTCGCGTGGGCCGTCGCGTAAAGATTCAGAGCCACACTTTTGTCTGCTCCGGCGTGACGATTCACGACGAGGCCTTCATCGGCCATGGCGTGATGTTCACCAACGATCGGTTTCCTCGCTCCACCAATGCCGACGGCACGGTGCAAGGCTCGAAGGACTGGAAATGCGAGCCCACCGTGATTGGCCGCCGAGCCTCGATCGGCAGCAATGTTACGATTCTCTGTGGCGTGACGATTGGCGAGGAAGCCGTCGTTGGCGCCGGTTCCGTCGTCACCAAAAATGTTGCACCGCGCACTGTCGTCGCCGGCAATCCGGCCCGCGTCCTCCGCACTCTTCCATGACCGTCCCATACTTCGACCTTAACGGCCAGACCAAGTCCATTCGCGCGGAACTCGATCGCGCGATTGCCGAGCAGCTTGACCGCGGCTCATTTTGTCTCGGCCCGGCGGTCGAGGCATTCGAGCGCGAATTCGCGACCTACTGCGGCTCAAAGCATGCACTCGGTTTCAACAGCGGCACCTCTGCGTTGCATGTCGCAGTCCGCATGCTCGATCTCCAGCCGGGCGACGAGATTATCAGCACGCCGTTCACGTTTGTCGCGACGAGCTGGGCCATCGCCTACTGCAATGTGAAGCCGGTCTACGTCGATATCGATCCGGCTACGATGAATCTGGATCCAGCCAAGGTTGAAGCGGCGATCACGCCGCGCACCAAGGCCATCATGCCCGTGCATCTCTACGGCCACCCCTGCGATCTCGATCCGATTGTGGCGATTTGTGCGAAGCACAAACTCACGTTGATCGAGGATGTGGCGCAGGCGCATGGGGCGAAATACAAGGGCAAGCCGGTCGGCACGTTTGGCCGGATGGCGGGCTACAGTTTCTATCCGGGAAAGAATCTCGGAGCCTGCGGCGAGGGCGGGGCGCTGGTGACCAACGAAGATGCCACGGCCAAGCGCGCGCGCGCGTTGCGCGAACACGGCTCCTACGAGCGCTACTATCACGAGGAGATCGGCTACAACTATCGGATGGAGGGCATCCAGGGCGCCGCGCTCGGGGTGAAGCTCAAGCGGCTGCCAGCCTGGACGGAGCGCCGGCGTGAGATTGCCCATCGTTACCATCAGCTGCTCGCGGGCACGCCGCTGACCCTGCCGAAGGAAGCAAGCTACGCGCACAGTGTTTTTCACCTCTATGTCGTGCGGCATGCGCAGCGTGATGCGTTGAAAGAATATCTGACGAAGCGTGGGATCGGCTGCGCGCTGCACTATCCGCTGCCGTGCCATCTGCAGAAATGCTTTGCCCACCTCGGTTACAAGGTGGGTGACTTTCCGGTGGCGGAGCGTTCGGCGCGCGAATGCCTGAGTCTGCCGATCTTCCCCGAGTTGACCAACGAGCAGGTCGATGCGGTGGCTGCGGCCATCAAAGATTTCTTCGCTCAGGCTTGAACAGGGTTTCTTCTTCGCGCTGAGCGCGATTCAGTTTTGGCCCACTGGCTTGCCGGTGGGCTTTTTTGTGAATGGGCAGCGGCAAATCCTGCCGCAGACTAGCCGTCGAGCCTAGCGTTGCCAAATTTGCCTCGGGTAGAAATATTTCTAGTAACTATCCCGCAGCTTTTTGCGTTTCCGGTGAAACCCATGGGCTCGGGTTTTGCTAAAGGTGGCGCGTCTATGCGCACCTCCGATCGTGAACCAGCCGACGCTTCCCCTTCTTGGGAATCGTTTGTCTCGGCAATCTTGCGTGCCCATGCCGCCGAATTGGCCGCCAAACGCCGTCATCCCGACGCCTTGACTGCTGAGCAGGCCCACGCGCGCGAACTGGAGCCGGTCGCGCTGCATTCCGCTCTCTCTCCGATTTCATCCCGTCCCACTGTCGTGCCATGAATCATTCGAATTCCCAGCCGTTCTCTCTCGCGCACGCGAGCATCCTGCTCACGGGCGGCACCGGCTCTTTTGGCAAGGCCTTCGTCAAAACGATCCTCGCGCGGTTTCCGGCCATCAAGCGGCTCGTCATCTTTTCGCGCGACGAACTCAAGCAGTTCGAAATGGCGCAATTGTTTCCCGCTGCCGCGCACCCGGCGGTCCGTTTCTTTATCGGCGACATCCGCGATGCGGACCGGCTCCGGCGTGCGATGGAGGGAATCGACATCGTTGTGCACGCCGCCGCGCTCAAGCAGGTGCCGACGGCGGAATACAATCCCTTCGAATGTATCAAAACGAACGTCCTCGGGGCGCAAAATGTCATCGATGCCTGCCTCGACAGTGGTGTCCGCCGAGTGGTGGCGCTTTCGTCGGATAAGGCGGCCGCGCCCACGAACCTCTACGGGGCGACGAAACTCTGCTCCGACAAACTCTTCGTCGCCGCCAACAATATCAAGGGCCGCCGCGATCTCCGCTTTAGCGTCGTGCGCTATGGCAATGTCATGGGCAGCCGTGGTTCGGTCATCCCGTTTTTCCTCGAGCGAAAAAAGACCGGCGTGCTGCCGATCACAGATCCGAGTATGACCCGTTTCAACATCACCCTGCAGGAGGGAGTCGAGATGGTGCTGTGGAGCATTGCGCACGCCTGGGGTGGAGAAATTCTCGTGCCGAAAATTCCCTCTTATCGGATCACCGATGTGGCCGAAGCGATCGGGCCCGATTGTGAGCATCCGGTGATTGGGGTCCGGCCCGGCGAGAAAATTCACGAGGAAATGATTACGTCGAGTGACAGCTACAACACGGTCGATCTCGGAGACTACTTCGCGATCCTGCCGAGCGGCGCAGCGTTTACGCGCGAAGAATACTGCCGCCAATCCGGCGGGCAACCGGTCGCGACCGGCTTTTGCTACGAAAGTGGGACGAACAAACATTTCCTCACCGTCGAGGAATTACGGCAGATGATTGCCGAGCAACTTTTGAATACCCCGGCCGGCGCGATCCCAATCGACCTTGGGCGCAGCAGCCGTTCACCGATTCCAATTTTCCGGGAATTAAGGCCCGTGGCGTAGAGTCGGAAGCACGGATGCGACTTCACTGCGATGCTGCCCTACGGACGCCAAAGCATTTCTGAATCGGACATTGCCGCGATGGTGGCGGTCTTGCGCTCGGATTTCCTCACGCAGGGACCGTTGATCGAAGAGTTCGAGCGTCAGTTTGCGCAGCGCGTCGGCGCGAACTACGCCGTCGCCGTCAATAGCGCGACGGCTGCATTACATCTCGCGATGCGCGTCGCTGGCATCGGTGCGGGCGACCGCGTCGTCACTTCGCCGATCACCTTTGTCGCCTCGGCGAATGCCGCGGCCTATGTCGACGCCACGCCGGATTTTTGCGACGTCGATCCCTTGACCATTACGCTCGATCCGAAGGTGCTGGAGCAAAACTGGACCGACGACACGCGAGCGGTCGTCGCAGTTGATTACGCCGGTCAGGCCTGCGATCTACCAGAGATTGCTCGAATCGCTCATGCGCGTGGAGCCATTGTCATTGAGGATGCGTGCCACGGGGCCGGTGGAGCGTTTCACTCCAGTCCTGCGACGGGCAAACGTTGGCATCTTGGGGGCAATCCTTGGGCAGATCTTGCGGTATTCAGTTTTCATCCCGTCAAGACGATGACGACCGGGGAGGGTGGCATGCTCGTGACGAATCGGGCCGACTGGGCGCGGCGCGCCCGCACGCTGCGCTCACACGGTATCGTGCGCGAC
>JANNEY010000467.1:0-9760 GCA_031379235.1 Opitutaceae bacterium
TGTCGTCACCGTGGAAATCCCCGGCCTCAAGAAGGAGGACATCAACGTCTCCGTCCATGACGGCGTGCTCACGGTCTCCGGCGAGCGCAAGAGCGAGAAAGACGTGACAGAAGGCACCGTCCATCGTCGCGAACGCTTCTATGGCAAATTCAGCCGCAGCGTCAGCCTCCCCTCCGCGGTCCGGTCCGATAAAGTGGGTGCCGTTTACAAAGATGGCGTCCTCACCGTCGAAATCCCGAAGGCCGAGGACGCCAAACCCAAGACCGTCGAGGTCAAGGTCTCGTAAGGAACCAATTGCAAGGAATCAACCCGGCGGGCGTTCACGCGCTCGCCGGGTTTTCGTTTTATCGATGCGGCACGATGTGCAATTGCCGTGTAGAAACCACCCGGAGGATGGGAATTTGGAAGGCAGGAAGGCAGGAAAAGAATGGGGATCGCCATGCTTTGTCCTGCCTTCCTGCCTTCCAAATTCATCGTTTCTACAAAGCAATGTGCAGTGCCTTCCGAACTTCGCTTTCGTAAGTGGCAAGCGGATTGGGCATCGCAACTTCCCGCCCGGCGTCAAATGACATCGAATCCCAGTTGATCACACACGGCTCCCGCGTTTCGAGGCAGTGCGCCACGGCGATTCCCCTGGCGTGAGCGCGCGTGTCAGCCGGTGATGTTCGCAGAAATGCCGGATCGAACGCCTCGCGATTAAACAATTCCACCTCACCCTGCGCCGGGAGCGCGTGGAAGAGCCCGCGCGTCACGTTGAGGTTGTGGTATTCGAGATCGAGGCTCTCGAGCCACGGATCGTCCCATGCGATTCCCTGCTCGGCGCGAAATGTCTCCAGCAGCCATTTCTTCGACACCCAGTCCACCGCGCCGAGCAATTCCTCCGTCGCCCCGCGGCGCAGCGCATCGAGGACCCAGGCCCAGCGGCCGAGCAGCCAGTCCGTCTCCGCATCGCGTCCCGCGAGCGATTGCGCGGCGTCGAGAAATCTTTCCTGGATCCCCATCGCAGTCTCCGAATGGCCCGCCTCACAGAGGACCGCCGCATCGGCACGGGCAGCGCGCGAAATCATCCGCGTCGCGAGCACCGCATCCTGCAGCGCGATATCGCGCGGCAGGCGATTTTCCTCCAGCAGCGTGAGCACGAGATGCGTGGTGCCGACCTTCAGCGCCGTCGCGAGCGGGCTCATATTGGAATCCCCGATGAGCAGGTGCAGCCGCCGGAATCGCCGGTAATCGGCGAGCGGCTCATCCCGCGCGTTGATGATCGCGCGGTTGAACTGCACCCACTGGTAGATGTCGTTCACGATGTGATCCGCCCGCTGGCTGATCTGAAACTCCACCCGTTCATACGGTGGCAGCGCCTCGATTTCGAACGCAAGCGGACTCGCCTGCCCCACCCTGCCCGCGCCCGTGAAAATCTGCCGTGTCGCCAGAAAGCTCAACAACGCCGCCGTATTCTCCGGGGTGAAATCCGTCTCGCGCCGCATCATGTAGTTCTCGTGGCAGCCGAACGTCGCCCCAGTTTGATGATCGATGTTGTTCTTCAGAAACGCCACGCGGTCCGCCATGCCCATCGCCTCGACCGCGCCTTGCAGCATCGCATCGCCCGCAAGGTCGCAAGCCACGAGATCGCGCACCGAACGGCACTCGGGCGTCGCATATTCGATATGCCCCATATCGAGGTAAAACCTCCCGCCGTTCAGCAGGAATCCGCCATTCCCCGGCGGCTCCTCGTAATCGCGGTAGTGCTGGTCGAGCACACCGACCCGCAGCTTCTTGAAAAGATGATTTTTCACCCTCGCCGGCCACGATTCGCCCCGCTCATCGCCGCCGGTGACGAGGCAACCGTATTCCGTCTCGATGCCGGCAATCCGGTTCATGCGAAAGTTCGGATTTCCGCGATTACGCGGCCCGGGCCGGCTAAAGCCGGAACTCCGAGCGCACACCGCCCCGCCCCGAGGTTTCCGCTTCCCGGTTTCCCCTCTGCAAAAATCTGCGACATCTGCGGTTCCCTCCGTTCAGTTCAGGTCTCCGGATAAAGGATCCGCCCGCAGTAAAGACACGTCGTCACCGCTTTGCCCGCCTTCACAGCGTGGACGACATGCGTCTGCGATTTCACATGGCAGCCCTGGCAGATTTCGTTCACGAGCGCCACGACGGCCTGCGCATCCTTCGTATCGAAAAGCCGCTGATACGTATCCAGCAAATCCTCCTCCACATCCGCAGCCAGTTTCGCCCGTTCCGCCTGCACCTCCTGCAACTGTGCATCAAGCGACTTCACCTTCGCATCGAGATCTGCAAACTGCCGCGCCACCTGCGCCTTCGTCTCCGCCGCTTCTTTCTCCGCCGCGGCGATCACCGGCTTCTGCTTCTCCCCCGCCTCCATCAGTTCCAGTTCCTGATCCTCGATTGCTGTGATCTCATTCTCGATCGTCTGAATCGCGTGCGTGATGGCCTGATACTCATCGTTCTTTTTTGTCTCCAGCTTCTGCTGGTTGTATTTCTGAATGCGCGTCCTGCGCGTGCCCACCTCGTTCTCAAATTCCTTCCGCTTCACCTCGATTTCCTTCGCCTTCAGCTTCGCCGCATCGAGCGCGCTTCCGGTCCCCGCCGCGCGCGACTCCATGTCCTTGCGCTCCAGCGGCGCGCGCTTCAGTTCAAGTTTAAGTTGGCGGATTTTTTTGTCGCGATCCTGGAGGACGAGTAGCTGGGTAACGGCTGGAAGCATCGCCTCACCATGCGGAGGTTCCCGCGCAGCGTCAATACGGTCGCTTGGCAAAGTCACGACACGCTGGCCTTGCGACCTCCGCATGGCGGCCCATGCGTGGGCACGGACATGGACAGGCCGCACCGCGAACGTGAAAGCATCCGCGGCAATGCTTTCCCGATCCGGGAAAGCCGGCGCTTTGCAGAAATCTCAGATTGGTCAGCAAACAACAAAGGCGCGCCGGCCCAGGTCGGCGCGCCTTGTTCCTTGGCGGGATTATGGAGGCGGGGCTAATTTCCGACCTCGCGGCATACAGAGAGGATCGATGTCAGTTTTCGGGAGTTCTACCCAGTTCCGGTCAGGTTCTTCATGATACCGGAAAAGCTTCCCAGCCCGATGGATGCTAGCTTTGCGGGTGATCGCGGCTTCCGCCGAAGATCGGGAATAAAGGGTAAAACTACCATGGGATTTTTCTTGCCATGCCAGGGAAAAGGATTCGCAATGTCTGCTGCTTCATATCGCTTATTCTCCCGCTATGAACCAACCCTCCCCAAGCCTATGAACTCCCGCAAGACCCTCCTTTTCGCCGCGCTCGGCATCGCCGTGACGGCGCTCGTATATTACACCATTCCGCGCGGGTCTGGGCCGGTGGGTGGCGCGGGTGAAAATAAAGGATCCTCCTCCGCTCTGGCGGCGGGGGATGCGGCGGCGCGGCATAATGTCGGCGGGGTCACGCGGCCTGCGGATTCGGAGGCGGGGGAAAATCCCTCGCAGCCTCCGCCAAGTACGCGGAAGGCGGGGGAGCTGACGGATGAGCTGCAGGGGAAGGTGGCGGCGTATGAGGGGAAGCCGCTGGTGGCCACGGTGCGGGTGGATGCGCGGTGGACGCCGGAGCTGGCACCGAACCAAGTGGGGGAGTTTCCGGCGGTGTATGTGAAGCGGGGGCAGAAGGTGTCCATCCGGCTGCGGTTCCCGGAGGCGGAGCCAGGGGCGCGGGCGGGGGTGTCCGTGGAGGACGGAGGGTTTGTGGGGGACCACAAGGCGGCAGTCCCGCTGGTGCTGGACGGGAAGCGGGAGGGGGAGTTCGATTTCACGACGGGGGCGGCGGAGGGGCGATACCGGGTGGTGGTGCGCCAGGGGGCGGACACGAGGATTCTCGTGCTCTGGGCGGAGGCGAGTTGACGAATGACGAAGGCGGTGGGTGAACGGTGATAGGTGAACCGTGATAAGTCCACCCCACCGCCAGCCAGTTACTTTCTCCTTTCACCTTTCACCCATCCCGGCACTCCACACAGCACTCTTTGATTCCATGAAACCCAATCCCACCCTCTCCTTCCGTTCCCTTGTCACCGCGGCGATTCTCGGCGGCATGGCTCTGCATTTTCCCACAGAAGCTTCCGCCGATGATCCAACCTACACCTCCCCCGGCGAAGAGGCGCAGACGGGCCAGCAATCGGGCTGCTACAATGGGTATGATCTCAAATGGTGCGTGATGTCTGGCTGCGACGGTACGACCGTGTTTTTGTGGTTCGCCGGGCTTCCATGTCCCAATGGCGGGACGAACCCGGTGAACATGGCGACGGGCTCGGTGCAGCGCACGGTGGGCGATCTGGTGGCACCGGGGGGCGTGGGCGGGCATCGGCTGAACTGGACGCGCTACGCCCAGAGCCGGCTGATCACGGGGTTGAAGCACTTTGGCGACGGGCATGGCTGGCGGCATTCCTACCAGTGGGAGATGTCGGATGTGAGTTCCACGCAGGTGGACATCGCGGAGCCGGAGGGCACGTCGTTCCGCTACACAAAGAGCGGGAGCGCATGGGTGAATGCCATCGCGACCAACCCGAACACGCTGACCCAGGTCGGCGATCATTTTTACCTCATCCGCGAGGACGGCTCGCAGTATCATTTTCAAAAGCTGGGCGCGGGCACGGTGGCGGACCCGGTGTATTATCAGTTGCAGGATTTCGGCGATGGCTTCGGGCAGTTGTATTTTTGCGCCTATAATGCGGCGAAGAAGCTGGCGCTGGTGACGGAGCCGGGCGGACGCTGGCTGCGGATCAACTATCAGGACATCACGGTGAACCAGTCAGAGTTCAAGACGCTGGCGACGGTGACTGCGACGCCGCCGGGTTCGATGTGGACGACACAGACCGTCACGGACACGACGCCTTACCGTTATCTGCGCTATTATTCCACGGAGCCGGGGCAGGTGCAGTCGTATTGCCGGGTGGCGGAGATCCAGTTCTGGAACACCTCCGGGGTGAAGCTGAACGGCACGCCGTTCGGGTCGAGCCCGTCCTCGACCAACAGCACGAGCAATGACTACAGCAAGGCGTTCGACGGGAACCCGGGGACGGGGTTCACGTATGCCTATCAGCATTATGGGTTCACGGGGATTGACCTCGGCGCGGGCAACGCGGCGGCGGTGGGCACGGTGAAGTATTGGCCGACGGGGCACCCTGCGGCGATGGTGGGATGCCGCTTCCAGGGCAGCAACACGGCACCGGCGGTGAAGACGGTCATCGCCTCGGTGGAGATTGGCTATGGCAGCAGTCCGGGTGTGGTGACCAACTCCGTGGAATACACCTACCAGGCCGCGCTGGACACGGTGCTGAATACGGAATGGCTAATGCTCAAACGGGCGACCTATGGGGACGGGACGCAGGCGAAATATACCTACCAACTGATCTACCCCGGCCAGCGCCCTCTGCTGGAATCGATGGACGATCCGCGTGTGGAGGGTGCGGCGACGAAGATCCGGTATGAGTTTTGGAAGAATGGGTATGTGCATGGGAACATCTATGCGGAGCGGGAATTCACCACGGGGGCGATCCTGGCAAAGTTCACGGGGGTGGGGACGGATAACTATACGAACTTGGGGCGCAAGGTGACTTATGCGAACGGGACTTCGCGGGAGATACTGGCGACCAGCTATAGCCGGCCGACTTGGATGAAGGATGCGCTGGGGCGGCAGGTGTCGTTTACTTACAACGCGCAGGGATTCATCAATAAAAGCACGGATGCGGCGGGGCGGGTGACGACTTATACGCGGGACGCGAAGGGGCGTGTGCTCGGCGCGGTGCAGCCGGACGGGAGCACGCTCGCGTGGACGCGCAATGCGGCAGGGCATGTGCTCACGCAGACGGATGAGCGGGGAAAGGTGACAACTTTCCTGCGCGACACGCAGAACCGTGTGACGCGGACGAATTACCCGGACGGGTCGTATGAGACATTCACCTACAATCTATTCGGCCAGGTGCTCGCGCACCGGATGCGGAACGGCGGGACGGAGTCCTGCACCTATGACGCAAGCGGGCGGCTGCTGACGAAGACGGATGCGCTGGGCGTGGTGACGACGTTGACTTATGGGGCGGATGACCGCGTGGCGAGTGTCACGCAGCCTGTGTCGAGTTCCAGCTTTGCGACGCTGACGACTGGATTTTCCTATAATGATCGCGGGCAGGTGACGGCGGTGCAGCATGTGGAGGCGGGCACCTCGGCGGGATCCACTTACGATGCGTATGGCAACCAGCTCGCGGCGACGGATGAGAACGGGAACACGACGGGGGCGACCTATGATGATTTCCGGCGGCGGCTGACGCAGACGACGGCGCTGGGGCGGACGACGACCTTCGACTACGACGAACTGGGTGCCTGCTGCGGGGGCGGATCGTCGGGCGCGGACCAGCGGGTCTCGACGGTGACGCTGCCGAGCGGGAAGAAGGTGCATTTTGAATACGACGCGGCTGGGCAAAGGATTTCCGAGAGCGTCGGGTACGAAAGCGCGGAGGAGGCGACGACAACGTATGTTTATAACAACGCCGGGCTGGTGACATCCGTGACCGATCCGCGCGGGAAGGTTTGGGCGATGACTTATGATGTGCGCGGGCGGAAAAAGACGGAGACCGATCCGCTGGGCAATGTGACGACGTGGAACTATGACGCGGCGGGGAACGTGACGAGCACCGTGCGTCCGGATGCCGGGACGACGGTGAGCACTTATGACAACATCAACCGCGTGCTGACGACGACCGATCCCGCCGGGCGGACGACGGGCTTTACCTATGGCGGGTTGGCGTATGGGGACGGGACGTTCGGGGACAACCTCGTGCGGCTCACGGACGCGCGCGGGAAGGTCACGGGGTTCACCTTCGACCTGCTCGGGCGGCGGCTGCGGAAAACTTATGCGGACGGGACACATGACGACTGGACTTACAACCCCGTGGGCCGCGTGGCGGCGTTCACCACCGCCATTGGCAAGACCGCCACCCACACCTACGACGCGCGGCAGCGGCCGGTGCTCAAGGACTGGAGCGACGCGACGCCGGATGTGACCGCGACCTACGACGCCGCCGGGCGCGTGGTGTCGCTGGGCAGCAGCGTGAGCGCGCTCAGTTACACCTACGATGCCGATGACCGGGTCACCGGCGAGACGCAGGACTTGAACAGTCCGGCGGACCTGCCCGCCAAGACTGTCAGCTACACATACGACGCGGACGGCAACCGGGCAGGGCTGTCTTATCCCGACAGCACCGCCGTGGGCTACACCTACACCGAGCGCAACCAGCTCGCGTGCATCAGCGCCGGAGGCCCGCCGCCGCTGGCGACCTACACCTACGACCTCGCGGGCAACCGCACCGCGAAGACCCTGGAGAACGGCACCGGCACCTCCTACGGCTACGACAACGCAAGCCGCCTGCTAAACACGGATCACAAGCTTGGCGTGGTGAGCTTCCAGCGTTTCGACTACACCCTGAACAACGTCGGCAACCGCACCAGCCGCACCGAAAGTAGCACAGGCGCCCCGCCTGTGTTGGACACCTACGCCCACGACGCCGTGGATCAATTGACGCAAGCCCGCTATGCCGTGACCAATGCCGGAGCCGACGAAGCGCGCAAGGTGATCTATGCCTACGACCCCGCAGGCAACCGCCCGAGCATGATCGAGGACACCGACGGCACCGGCCCAAGCGAACCCGTGACGACGCCCTACACCGCGAACGACCTAAACCAATACACCGCCATCGACAGCCTCGCCACGCCGGTTCACGACACCAATGGCAACCTGTCGCAGCACCAGCCACGCCTAAGTGACGCCGTATGGACATACACCTACGACGCGCAAAACCGGCTAACCGGCGGGACCAGCACCGGCGGCGACGCGTTCACCTTCGCCTACGACCCGCGCAACCGCTGCGTCTCCCGCACCATTACTCTCAACGCTCAACTCCCAACCACCACCTTGCTGTTCTACGACAACTGGAGCCTCATCGAAGAACGCACCCCCGCCGACACGGTGCTCGCCCGCAACATCCACGGCGGCGGAATGGATGAGCTGCTCGCCCGCACCACGCCCGCCAGCACGGTCTATTACCAGCACGACGCCCTCGGCAGCACCACCGCCCTCACCGACAGCGCCGGCACCGTCGTCGAGCGCGTGACCTACGACGTGTACGGCCTGCCCTCCTTCACCGACGCAACCGGCACCCCCATCGCCGCCAGCGCCCAAGACAACCGTTTCCTCTTCACAGGCCGAGAATGGTTCCCCGACCTCCGCCTGCAAGACAACCGCCACAGATACTATTCGCCGGATACGGGGCGGTGGCTGAGCAGGGATCCGATCGGGGAGGAAGGGGGAATCAACTTGTACGCGTATGTGGGGAACGATGTTGTGAATCAAACGGATATATTTGGCATGAGTCCAAAGGACGTGACAAAACTCGAACAGCAGTTCGATAACAAACTAGGTGACATGACTAGAAAGAGAGAACGACTCTCGGACGGAACGGATAGCAACATAGAACAAGCCATGAGTGACCTCATTGGTGACAAAAAATCACCAGATATGTCCTGTGGAGGGCAAGCGACAGCAATGGAAAGCTTTCTAAGAAAGGTTTTACCGACGTTGAAACTTGACGACAAATGGAAAGTCTCTCCGAAAACAAACAAGTTAAACACGCATAGCTGGACCGAATTGGAATCCAGCAATCCAAAAGATCCGGTTTTGAAGTTCGATACATGGAAAGGTAAGCGTGAGAAAATTCAGAAGTGAGTTTTCTTGTTTTTCTTGGAACAGAACTCATGAAAAACAAGCACTTCGCACCTTCACTCGTTTCAATGCTTATTTGCATGATTGCTTGTACAGCTCATGCATACCTTGTTGGCGATATAATGCCAAGAGTACTTCCAATGGTATTGGTGTTAGGGATTTGGATTTGGTACCGCATGCTTCGCCGGGACAATCTTTCTGTGATTGATAAATTGTTCATGTTTTGCGGCGTCTTGATGCTTTACATTATTGCCTTAGTTGGCGCAGCTATCCTCTTTGACACACCGTTGTGGCGCAATAGAGGCAGCCAATAGCGAGGCCGTGCCAGCTATAAAAAAAATGAAACCGCAAGCAAGCTTCTTGGATTGTCCCCGCTCCGCTTGGGACATGCGGGGTGCCGGCTGCTCCTCCGCAGCCTGTATGAAGGAATTCCGCTTTCGCGGATCGCGTTCAGGCCGTGCACCAAAGGTCGGTGCCTCGTCATGGCAACCGTCAGGACGCGTCCACTGTTCCCGGCTCAGGGCGTCTTGGCCATTTCCTTCACCAGCTTGCCGCCTTTTTCGAGCTGGTCGGCGATCACGCCGTCGATCAGATCGGCCACGGCGGAATCCACTTTGTTTGCGCTGATCCCATCCACGGAGCCGCCGTTGGATGCCTTGATCACCTTGGTCGGTCCGCCCATGTAGGTGAGGGTCACTTCGAGCTTGGCTTCGATTTTGGTCGGCTTTTCGTCGTCGTCGGCAGTGATGGAGACGATTCGGGCCATGAGGGCAAAGCCCTGCTTTGCGCTGGTGTCCACATCGACTTTGGCGGCTCTGAGCGCGCTTTCGATGGACGATTTCAAGGTTTTCAACGCTGCGTCCTTCGAGATGCATTTGGAGACTTTGTCCGCGCTGGTTTTGATCGAGATGACGGTGGGCATAGGTGTCCTTTCGTTCCTGGGGTTTTGGGGCTTTGGGGTTTCAAGCAGGCTTGCGAGAGCCATCTGGTCGGTCAAGCGGCAAGTG
>JANNEY010000486.1:0-15219 GCA_031379235.1 Opitutaceae bacterium
CCCCCACCCCCGCGGGGGGGCCGCCCCCCCCGCTCCACCCCAAGGCCGGTCGCTCGGAAATGCGGAGCTCCATCGTCGCTCACGCCACCGACACCACACTCGCCTCCGCGCCGTCGCGCTCATTCTCCGTTTTGAGCCGGAGCTGACCGCACGCGGCGTCGATGTCGTGGCCTTTCTCGCGGCGCAGCGTGACGGAGATGCGCGCGTCGCGGAGGATGTCGGCGAAGCGCTCCTGCCGCGTGAGGCTCGGGCGTTTCCATGGGAGCCCGGCGACAGTGTTGTAGGGGATCAGGTTCACGTGCGCGTGCAGATCGCGGGCGATGTCGCGGAGCTTTTCCGCCTGTGGCAGCGAGTCGTTCACCTCTTCGATCAAAATAAATTCGAGCGTGACCATGCGGCCGTGCTTTTCGGAGAACGTGCGGACGGCCGGGATCAGTTTTGCGAGTGGATAAGCCTTGTTCACCGGCATGATCTTCTCGCGCACTTCGTCGGTCGCGCCATGCAGCGAGATGGCGAGGCGGAAGCCGAGTTCTTCGTCGGCGAGCTTCAGGATTTTCGGGACGAGCCCGCTCGTTGAGATGGTGATGCGGCGCGCGCCGAAGCCGAGGCCCCAGTCGGCATTCACGATGGTGAGGGCGCGGAGGAGCGCGTCGTAGTTCGCGAGGGGCTCGCCCATGCCCATGACCACGATGTTGTCGAACGACGCCAGCTCCATCCGCGCGCGCGGCGTGCGCGCATCCTCGCGGTAGCACACCTGAAGGAGCTGCGCGACGATTTCGCCGGCGTTGAGGTCGCGCTTGAGCCCGTCGAGCCCGCTCGCGCAAAACACGCAGCCCATCGCACAGCCGACCTGCGTGGAGATGCAGATCGTCTTGCGCGAGTGCTCGACGCCCACGCCCTCCTGCGGGACGCGGATGATGACCGTTTCGATCAGCGAGCGGTCGCCGAGTCCGAGGAGGAGTTTGTCGGTTACATCCTCGGATTGTTTGTTGAGCACGAGTGACGCGGGCATCAGCTCAAACGTCTCCGCGAGCCAGGTGCGCAGCGGTTTCGAGAGGTTGCTCATCTCGTCCCATGTGCGAACACGCTTCTTGTAGAGCCAGTCGAGAATCTGCTTCGCCCGAAACGCCGGCTCGCCCTGCGCGCGCAGCCGCTCCGTGAGCGTGTCGAGCGTCTCGCCGGTGAGCGGCGGCTTGGCGGGCGTGAATTTCATGCGGATGCCGCGGGGATTCTTCAGAGCGTCTGCAACACCTGCTGCCGTTCGACGCGCTTGTGCGCCGCGACGGCTCGCACGATCGCGTTGAGTGTGCCGAGACGCAGGGGATGGTGGTCGGGAACGGACAAGCGGTGCGGCGAAGGCAAATCGGTTTGGAGGATGATGTGGCTACCGACTTGGTGAACCTCGCGGTAACCCCAGTCGCGGCACAACGCCTTGACCACGTCCCGCCCGCTGGCGTCGCGCGGCAGCTTCATCAGGACGCCGCGAGCACCTCGTCCCGCACCAAGTGAAGGCGAATGCTGCGTGGCGCGGGCCGGTCGAAATAGAAACCCGCCACCGCCTCGCGCACGTTGACGCGTAACTCTTCCCACGTGTTGCCTTCGGTAAAGATGCTCTCGCCGAGCGCCTCGGCGACGAAGCCGCCGTCGGCTTCCTGCGTCACATCGAAAACCAATTCGTTCATGGGCGAAGTGGGAGCCAACGCGGGTGATTCGGCAAGCGCGACTTTCGGGGCGGAATATTCGGTCGCCATAGCGCGGCGTCCCGTTCCTCGCCATGCGCGCGCAGCCGCTCCTTGAGCGAGTCGAGCGTCTCGCCTCTTTCTTGGATCGCACGCGGTGAAGCTCTGCGTGTTCGACCGAGCCACATCGGCTATGGCGTTTTCTCAGGCTGAACGTCTCGCTGGCGGAATTTACGTTCCCACATCTGGTTTTCTTCCTCGTAGCCGGTTTGAAGGGTCATGAAGCCGACGATTCCTAGTGCGAGCAAAGCGACGCTAGATCCAGCAATGATCCAAAATAGCGAAGACAACTTCATGCGCGCTCCTTTCTTTTTCATGAGACGAGCGACGACCAACCAAACGACTGTCACTATCAGGCTGGCTCCCGCGGCAATAATTGCTGCGCGGGCGTTCAACTCCTCGACGGAAGGATTATGAAACAGGGTCGCGATGCTCATCGTTGGTCGAACAGGTTTATTTGCCTTGCTCGATTACCTTACCCGACGTGCTGCATATGCGGAATAAAAGGCTCAAAATGTGAGGGCGCAAGGCCGGACGTCGTGTGGCTCTGAGCTTTGCATAATACTACGGCGCTCAAAAACCCGAGATTGCCGCACGCGCTTCGGCCTGCACTGTGCGATCACCCCCATGAAAAAATCCGTCCTCCTCGCATTCGTCGCCGTTCCGTTTGCGCTTTTCGCCGCCGACGATCCGCCGCATCCGTTTGTCGGTGCGATCGAGCGGCTCGATCGGGCGTTCGACAAACTTGTGGCGCCGGGCGCAACCATCGAAAAACTCGCCGAGGGATTTCGCTGGTCGGAGGGGCCGACGTGGTATGACGGTGGCGTGGTGTTTTCGGACGTGCTGGCCAACACCGCGTATCGGTGGAAGCCCGGCGCGACGGTCGGCAAGGTGAGCGGGGCGGAAATTTTTCTGCGACCGAGCGGGCTGTGGAAGGCGACACCGGGATTTCGCGAGCCGGGCAGCAACGGGCTGTCGAGTGACGCGCAGGGCCGGCTGCTGCTCGCGCAGCACGGTGAACGGCAGATCGCGCGTTTCGACAACGGCGTGGTCACTACCATCGCCGACCGTTTCGACGGCAAGCGTTTCAACAGCCCCAACGATCTCGCCGTGCGCAAGAGTGGCGACATCTACTTCACTGACCCGCCGTATGGGCTGGAGAAAATTGTCGACTCGCCGCTGCGCGAGCTGCCCTACGCCGGCGTCTATCGCGTCGCGCCCGACGGCAAGGTCACGCTGCTCACGAAGGACCTCACGTTTCCCAACGGCATCGGCTTCTCGCCCGACGAGAAGACGCTCTACGTCGCGGTGAGCGACTCCAAGGCGACGCGCGTGGTCGCGTTTGATGTGAAGAGCGACGGCACGCTGGCCAAGGAGCGGGTGTTTTTCGACGCGCAATCGCGGAAGGACAAAGGGGGCAAGGGACTCTGCGATGGTTTGAAAGTAGACCGCGCCGGCAACGTCTGGGCGACCGGTCCCGGTGGCGTGATGGTAATTTCCCCGAAAGGAAAACTCCTCGGTGTGATCAACACCAATGAGCCGACGGGCAACTGCTGCTGGGGCGACGACGGTTCGACGCTCTACATCACCGCGAACTATTTCCTCGTGCGCGTGAAGACGCTGACGAAGGGCGCGGGGTGGTAGCGTAGGACGGGTCTACGGCTTCAGCCACCGCACGAACCACTCCTTCGCGAGCGTCATTGATTCGGGCAGGACTTTGTGACCGGTGTTGGGCTGCACGTGGAGGATGAATTTTTCCTCGGAGCCGGCGACGCGGTAGGCGGCGCGGGCGGCGTCGGCGCACTCTTTCAAGCCTGGGCCGGGCGTCCGCGGATCAATTTCGCCGTTGATGGAGAGGAGCGGGCGCGGGGCGATGAGCGGAAGCATCGCGGGACCGTCGAACTCGCGGTCGAGGCCGGGCGCGACGCGCGCATAGAACGCATGCACGAAGGCGCCGTCAGGGTGGGCGACACCGGAGTCCTTGGCGGCAGCGTTGAACGCGGCCTGCACCGTGCCAATGCGCGATTGCCAGGAGTTGTTTTCTGTCGCCCAACGGAAACTCTGCACCCCAATGCACGGCACCGCGGCCGCCACCCGGGGATCCGCGGCGGCAACGAGGTAGGTCTCGATACCGCCCTTGGAAAAGCCGATGAGACCGATGCGCTGCGCATCGACGTCGGCGCGCGTTTCGAGGTAGTCGAGCAGCCGCATTACGTCCCACGCGGTGTCGAAAAAAAACGGGAGCTCTTTGCCGGTGCGAAACGTGCGGAGAATGGCGTCGACGTATTCGGCGGACTTGACGTCCTTGCCGCCCTTGGTCCGGGCGCCGTGGTAGCGCCCGTCGATGGCGACACCCACGAAACCGGCGCGGGCCAGCACGGAGAGATAGGCGCGCTGGCCTTCCTTGTTGCCGCCGGTGCCGTGCAGGGCGACGACGACCGGACGTGGGCCGGACGACGCGGCTGACTTGATGAGAATGCCGGGCACGCGTTGCCCGGCCTCGGTGGCGAAGCTGAACGCGATCTCGACCAGGCCGTCCTTGGCGGTCGGCGCGCTCGCTTCCGCGGCCAGCGCGACTCGTGGCCGCTCGATCAGCTTGAGAAAAGCCGCGCGCGAATCGGCGGCGCGGACAGGGCAGAGGGCGAGCAACGCGAGGGCGGCGAGGGTGAGCCGGGGCATGGTAGTGAGATTCAGCACGCGGCGCGCAAGTAGGGCAAGCGGGGAGAAACGGAAGCGGAACGGTCCCGCACCCGCGGGATTCCGCGCGGAGCCGGAAGGGGCCCGCTACGAATTCTGCGGCGAACATGGGGGTTCTCGCCGAGTCCGCGCGCTTGCGCTGCGCGCGGGCCGGCCGCTACGTTTTCCGGCCATGGCCAAGCGCCGTCAACTTCGCGGTTTCGACCTCAAGCAGCTTGAGGGAGTGGACCAACTCATCGGCGTCGATGAGGTGGGCCGCGGGGCGTTTGCCGGTCCGGTGGTAGCGGCGGCGGTGGTGGTTTCGCGCGAATTCCTGGAGAGCCGCTGGGTGGTGGTGAAAGGCGCGCGCGTCAACGATTCGAAACTGCTTACGGCGGTGCAGCGGGAGGAGCTTTGGGCCGAGTTCGAGGAGCTGGTGGCGGCGGGAAAAATCCACGCCCACCACGGCCTCGCCAATGTCGCCGAGATCGCCGAGTTCAACATCCTCGGCGCCACCAAGCTCGCGATGCGCCGCGCGCTCGGCGGGATTTACCCGCCGGAAGCGTTTGAAGTGAAACGCGAGGAGCCGGATCTGTTTGCTAGCATGGAGGAGCGGTCGAGTTTTCACCCCGCAGTGTCGGCGCGCGTGATTGTCGATGGTCTGCCGTTGCGCGGCTTTCCCTATCCGCACCGGGCGTTCGTGAAGGGCGACGCGCGCTCGCTCTGCATCGCGATGGCCTCGATTGTCGCGAAGGTCGCGCGCGACCGGATGATGGTGGCGATGGAGGCGAAATTTCCCGGCTACGGTTTTGCGCAGCACAAAGGTTACGGGACCGAGGAGCATCGCGAGGCCGTGCTGAGGTTGGGGCGCTGCGGCGAGCATCGGGAGGCTTTCCTGCGAAAGCTGCTCGCCGAGCGCATCGATCCCGCGCAAATGGAGTTTCTGGGATGAGCAAAGTCACCGGCAAAAAAAATTCCTCGCTCGACCGCGTGCTCGGCCGGCTCGACACGCTCGACTCGGTGAACCTCGCCAACCTCGTGCAGCGGCTCGCGCGTGAGCGCGGTGTTTTCGAGGAGATTTTCAACACTCTGCAGGAGGGCATCCTCGTCGTGCGCGATGATGGGGCAATTGAGTATGCGAACTCGGCGGCGCAACGGCTGATCGGTCTCGGCGGCGATGAGCTCGCGGGGCAGACACTGTGGCGGCTCGTGCCGGGGCTGCACACTTCGCTTGGTGCGGCGCTGGACGACGACGCTGGCGCCGCGGCTCCCGTTGTGGCGCGGGAGTTTGAACTGACCTACCCGGAGCCACGGATGGTGCGGCTCTACATGGTGCCGTTTCGCGCGACTGGAGCGACGCCCGCGCGGCGGTTCGCGGTGATACTCACCGATGTCACGAAAGAGAAGCAGACCACTGCGGCGCGGATCGAAGACGAGCGGACATCGTCGATTCACTTGCTTGCCGCCGGCGTGGCGCACGAACTCGGCAATCCGCTGAACTCGCTGACGATTCACCTCCAATTGATGGAGCGGAAACTGAAAAAACTGAAGGCGACGAAAGACGTGGAGTCATTGGCGGAATCGGTCCGCGTGTGTCGCGACGAGGTCACGCGGCTCGACGGCATCATCAGTAATTTCCTCGAGGCCATCCGGCCGCGCCCACCGGATTTGGCGGAAACCGATTTGAACGAAGTGCTCGCGGAAGTGCTGCGCTTTCAGCATCGTGAATTGGCCGACCGCGGGATCGCCGTCGAGGCGGAGGCGACCGAACTCCCGCGTGTGCTCGCCGATCGGAATCAGCTCAAGCAGGTGTTTTTCAACGTCACGAAAAATGCAATGGAGGCGATGCGTCCGGGAGGAAAACTGAAGATTAAGTCACGTGCGGACGACGACTCGGTCTTCCTGTTGCTCGCGGATTCCGGCAGCGGGATTAGATCCGAGGACTTGGTGCGGCTCTTCCAACCTTATCACACGACGAAGTCCGGCGGACATGGCCTTGGCCTGATGATCGCACAGCGCATCATGCGCGATCATGGCGGCCAGATCGGGCTCGAAAGCAAAGAAGGCGTGGGCACGATCGTGACCCTCCAGTTTCCCCGTAAAGATCGCAGAGTGCGAATGCTGGGCGGCTGACGTTTCGCCGGCCGCAGGGACTCGGTCCCAAGCGCCGTGCGCGAGCTACTTGCTGTTGCTTTCGGACGGGGCGGGCGCGGGAGCCGGAGGCGGAGAGTAAGAGGGGGCCGAATAGGAAGCGGGCGGCGGCGAATACGACGGGGGTGGGGAATAAGATGGCGGCGGCGAATACGACGGAGGCGGGGAGTAGGACGACGATGAATAGCTCGATTCCGAACGCGAATAACTGGAGTCGGATTTATTATAGTAATCCGAGTCGTTGCGGGAGTAGCGCTCGGGACGGCTGTAGGTGCGCTCGGCGCTGGAAGCTGTCTGCTCGGTCGTCCGGCGGCTGTAGCCCGAACCGGAGCTGCCCGAGTCAGAGTTGGAAAACAGTCGGCTGAACCAGGACGAATTGTCGGTGCGGGCTGAGGCGGAGTCGTTTCGCGCGTAGCCGTGTTCCGAACGGCTGGCGCGATCCGCTTGGGCGTAGTTGCGGCTACTGCCCAATTGTGCGAGCCCACCCGCCAAGGATGTGACCCGCGTTTCACTCGCTGGGTAGGCCACACGAGCGATGGGCTGGGACTGATAGGTTGGAGCGACCGCGAGCAGGGGCGGACATCTGCCGGGTTCATCGGGCTTGTGGCGATGGCCGGGAGGAGGGGGCGTAGCTGGAGGAGTTGTCGTATACGGGGGCGGAACGGGGCGCCGCGGATTTAACGTGGGCGTGGCATACGAGTAGCCGTCGTAGTAGGAGTTGCCGTAGCCATAGTAGGAATTTGCGTTCAGCGAGTAGAAGTCATTGAGAAAGGATGAACCGAAACCAAATGCCGTCGGGTAGCGACTCGCTCCCGTGAACGCCAGGGACGAGGCGGACGACGAACCGCGCAAACTGTTCGTGCGGACGCTGACAATCGCGGCGCGACCTGATTGCTCGGGATCGTCTTCGTTCGGGAAGAAATCCACGCGAATAATGCGATCCGCCAGCGTGATGTCTGTGACCAGCACGGCACCGACCGCCGCGAGATCCTTGGCGAATTTGGCCTGCAGTGCCGCCCACTGTCCGGGCGTCGGTTGCAATCCACCGCGGACGCTCACCGCGAGTGCGTAGGTGATCGCGCGCGGCGCGGCGTAGGTGCGGGCGCTGGATCGGCTTGAGGTGCTGTAGCACCCGGCGGTTCCGGAAAATGCGAGCAGCAGGGCCGTGGTCGAAAGCAAAGTGAGGCGCTTCATGATAGGGCGGGTTGAGGGGGGACGCTTCAACTGGCAGTCACCGTGGCACAAACCGGACACCCAATCGAGTGCTATCTCGCCGCCTCGCCTCGGCACCGGCGCTACTTTTGAATTCGCTCGAACTCTTTGCGCAGCGATTCCGCGATCACATTCTTCACGATCACGATCTGCTGATCTTTTTTGCCGCCGGCGCGCACCGTGAGCTTCAGCGGAATCTCGTCGCTGGTGACACCGAGCTGGGAAATCATCGGCTCAAGCACCCCTTTTTCCCCGGCAGGAATCGTGAGCTTCGACGGACGCACCGCGAAATTGCCCAGATCGGAATTTACCTCGGTGACCTCAAGTTCGAGCGGCTCGGGGCCTTTGTTCTCGAACAGCACGCGCAACGTGACGGGCGGCATTGGGCTGCCGGCAGCGCGGCGCGCACGCGCCTGACGCATGTATTCCGCCATCGCCTCCTTTTGATCCTCTTCGGAATCGCCGTAGCCGCCGATGTTGTAGACTTCCGAAAACGCCCCGGCCTCGTCTCGCTTGTTCCGGCGGCCGTCTTCATAGACGCCCGCCTCACGCTTGCCGCCCGGGCCGCCTTTTGCTCCGCGATCGAAGCCTCGGCTGACGGTGGCGAGGGCGCTGACCTTGCCATCGAGCAGGGTGCCCTCACCGCGCATCGCGACCGGACGCTCGACGGACTGCTTGGTCGCCTCCTCCATCATGAGATCGCGCGGACCGTTGTGGGAGTTGCACCCGGCGGTGCTCGACAACGTCAGCACCGCGAAAACGGAGAGAGCGAGAGAGGGAAAAAGCGCGGGATTTTTCATGGAAATTCGTTCGACGCCAAGCCGAGGCGAAGGTTGCAACGAACGCAAGGGCGCGCCGCGGCGCGACGAATCTTTCTGGCGTTTGGCGCGTCTTACTGCTCACACCAAATGCGCGACGCATGGAATCAACTTCAACGACAGCGCTGGCCGATCTCGTTCGGCGAGCTCAGAAGGGCGAAGAATCCGCCCAACGTGAGCTCATCATCAGCTATCAACACCGCGTCGCGGGGTTCGTTTACGCCATGACTGGCCGCAGCGATTATGTGGAGGATTTGGCGCAGCAAGTCTTCATCAAGATGGTGCGGGCGATCGACCGTTTGCAGGCGCCGGCGCAGTTTGAGTCGTGGCTGTTTCGGCTCGCGCGCAACACCTGCATCGACCAGCTGCGGCGCCAGAAATTACGGCGGATTTTTCTGCCGTTCGGAGAAGAACATGAAAACATTCCCGAGCCTCCGGGCGCGGTGGACTCCGAAGAACTCGATGCGCTGCGGCACGCGCTCGCCCAATTACGGCCGCAAGACCGTGCGCTGCTGGCCCTCGTCCAAGAGGGCCGCAGCCACGCGGAAATCGCCGAAACGCTCAACACTAGTGTCGCCGCGGTGAAAGCTCGCCTCCACCGTGCCCGGGAACACCTTCGCGAGCATTACCAACCTGACCATGAAGCCTGAATCAGCCGCCTGGCGTGCCCTCCATGACCATGCCTCCACCCAGCTCCGCGGGGGATTTGCCGATCGTGCCCTCCGGGCGGCGCGCGGCCCCGCCGACGAAACATGGCGCGCGTTTTTCTCGCTCGGGGCGCGTAACGTGCGCCCCGGTTTTGCCGAGCGCGTGCTGCGGGCGGCTCGCGCCGCCACGGACATTCCCTCTTTGGCCAGCCACTTTGCCCTGAGCGCGGCCACCGCCGTCGTGTGCTTGAGCGCGGTGTTTTTCCTCCACCAGCGCAACGTTGATGCCGCTGACGCCCGGAACCTCGCCGAATGGCAGCAACTCGTCCAAGCGGCCGACGATCCTGATTCGAACATGCTATGACGCAGCGGATCATCGTTTCACTCCTGACCGTGGTGATCTTTCTCGCGGGCTACGGGGCGCGGGTTTGGACTGAACCCCGGCAACCCGTGCCTCCGGCTCCCGCTGCGCTTGCCCAAGAGTATGCGGCGCAGCCAGTGCCGGCCAACGGCAATAAAACCAAGAGCCAGCTCGATCGCGCCAAGCTCGTCGCTGAAATCGAAAAATTGCGCCCGCAGATCGCGGCCTATTCGACCCAGGTCGATGAAATCAACAGTGAGTTTGACCGCGGGTGTCTGAAAATCTTGAACCCGCAGCAGCAGGAGAAGTTTTTCGCCAACCAAAAGAAAAGAAATGAGCGCGACGCCAAGCGACTAGCGGGGCGCGATCCGCTCACCGACGAAGATATTCAAAAGGCGCAGGACCGACCACTCACCTCGATCTATTGGATGGTCACGGTGACCCCGTTCTTGGACATGTTGACCAAAGAATATGGGTTGGACGCGATGCAACAGGCGGAGGTGCGCGCGCTGCTCGCGCTGCGGCGAAATAAGTTCACCGCACTTTTTGATGCGACACCGCATCCCAGCATTCGCTTAAGTCGGCTGGTTCCACTCTTGGAGCGGGTCATGCCGCCGAGGTAAGCGGCTGTTTCTCCGCGTGGCTGATCGGCGCCGATCAATCGGGCGGTGCGAATTTTGATGGAGCGCGGCGCGGCGTGTGCCACAGTTATTACTTCACATGGCGAAATCTCCGCTTTCAGGCCTGAGCGTGTTGTTGCTCGAAGACGAAGTGCTGCTGCGTAAGCGGCTGCTGGGATTCCTTGAAAATGCCGGTGCGGAAGTTACCGCGGTGAACGCCGTTGGCGCCGCCCGGCAGGCGTTGGAATCGACGGCGTTTGATGCCGCCGTGATTGATGTGAATCTGCCCGATGGCCGGGGCACGGATCTGCTGCGCGATAAATTATTTCCTCCGACCACCTGCGTAATTGTGATGACCGCCGAGGGCGGCGTGGCGGGCGCGGTGGAGGCGGTGCGAGGGGGAGCGGCCGATTATCTCGTGAAACCGTTCGATCCGGAAGAGCTGCCGGTGCGCCTGATGCAGGCGCGGCGGAACCGGCAAGTCCGGCGCGCCGACGAATTCCGCCGTGCACAGGAGAGCGATTTGGTTTTTGGCGAGAGCCTCGCCGCCGTGCGTGAGCAGCTCGCGAAAATTACGGCCGCGGATCGGCGGCTGACCGGTCATCTCCCGCCCGTGCTGATCGAAGGCGAGACAGGCACGGGCAAGACCGCAATCGCGCGTTGGATTCACCGGCATGGTCCGAGGGCCGACGAGCCGCTCGTCGAACTGAACTGCTCGGCGCTGCCCGATGCGTTGGCTGAGTCGGAGTTGTTCGGTCATGAACGCGGCGCCTTTACGGATGCAAAGGCCGCACGGATCGGTCTCATGGAGGCGGCAGACGGCGGCACGCTCTTCCTCGACGAGCTGCCGAGCCTTGCTTCGTCTTTGCAGGCTAAGCTCCTCACCGCACTTGAGGACCATATGCTGCGTCGAGTCGGCGCGTCGCGACCGATTCCGGTCGATGCCCGTGTTATCGCCGCGACCAATGCGGATCTCACCGTGCTTGTGGCCGAAGGGAAATTTCGCGCCGACCTGCTCCACCGTCTCGATCTCTTTCGCGTGCGCCTGCCTCCACTGCGCGAGCGGGGGAGGGATATAGTTGTGCTTGCCGAAGAATTGCTCGCCCGCGTGTGCCGGCGATATGGTCAGAAAACGCCGGCGATTCCTCAGGAGGGTCGGGCGCGACTTCTGGCCCATCGCTGGCCGGGCAATGTCCGCGAACTGTCCCACGAAGTTGAGCGGGCCGTGGTTTTTGGGGGAGAGGCCGGAATGATGTTTTCGCACCTCGGGGGCGGACCTCTGGCGAATGCGGGTGGGAACGGTGCCTGGTTGCAGCGCGATTTTGTTTTTCCGGAAAGCGGATTTTCAATGGAGGCCGCGATCGACGAACTCGTGGCCAAAGCCGTGAAGCAGGCGGGTGGAAATGTCACCGGGGCGGCACGCCTTTTGGGTGTTTCGCGTGATGTCGTCCGCTACCGGCTCAAAGGTGACAAAGTTGAGGACGGACTTGGGGAATAATCCGCGGCGGAGGGTAGAGTTTGGGATTATTTCCCCACTTTGGGGCGAGGCCAGTGGGTGGCGTTTGATGGTTTAGTCATTGTGGCATAGATGATAGAAAATATTTTGAGCTGTGGCACGAGCCTTGCAAAAGTAACTTCGTCCACTGCATGAATCTTTTGCCAACACTTCGCCGGCTTCTCGTCGCTACCGCGCTCTTCACGGGTGTGGTCGGTGTCGAAGCGCAGACGTCTTCGGCGGCGCAGGCGAAGGAAACCGCTGCGGCTTCCGCTAAGGAAAAGGCAAAGACGGGTGCAGCTTCGGCTGCGGATTTGCAAAAGCTCATTCAACAATTGAGCACGCAGCGTGAAAGCATGATTTCGGACCATGAGGCCTTGGCCAAGCAGTTGAAAGACGCGACGGACGCGCAAAAAAAGGCGGTCTTGGAAAAAATGGAGGCTCAAAAAAAATCCTTCGAAGAAGCGAAGAGCGAACTCCACAGGCAAATCCGGGATTTGCAGCGGCGTGAGCGCCAGAATGTGGGTCCCGGTAAACGATAACTTTAGGCGTAATATCTCAGCGTAATGTCAGTCAAAAAAGGGCGGTCGCTTTCGGCGACCGCCCTTTTCAATTTTTGGCCGGAAATATTTCCGAACATGACTTGAGTGCGGCGGTCCCGACGCGCACGTTTTCACCTCGAATCATCGTCTTGTTTGTGATCACCCCGTTGCGATTTGCTTTCATAGTTTTCTGGGCCACCGGATTGGTGGCGGCCGCGGCAACAGTTCCGATGGCAGACCACGCCACATTGCCGCCCGATTTGGCGGCGCTACTCGCGGCTCAGCGCGCGTGGAGTGCGTCGACCGCGGCGGAACTAAGCTACGGCTACAAAGATAATTTGCTCCTCAGTCACCTTGGCGAAGAGAGCAGCCCGTTTGCGCGCGGGAGCTTCAGCGTGCTGGTGCTGCGGGTGCCGACGGGTTCGTTTGACGCATCGTTTTTCGCCCAGGCCGATGGCACGCGCTACTTCTCGGGGCAGACGATCGATCACGATGTGAAAATTTGGACGCAGACGGATCTCGCCTACCGTCTTGGCGACACGCTGAAATTTTCCCTTCCGATCACTGGCTACTACAGCGATCAGGTTTTCGATGTTTCTGACACGGAAGTGGAGCGGCTCGTAGCCAAGCAGAAGATCAAGGGAGGCGTCGTCGGTCCGACGGTGCGATGGAATCTTGGTGCGCGTTGGTGGATTGAGGCTCAGGCGAACGGCGAACGAAAACGCTTTGCCGACGGAACGAGCGACGCCCGGGTGGGCGACGGTGTGCTTCGCCTGGGCTGGAAACCCATCGAGCGGATTGAAACTCGTTTGGTCGCCTCGCAGCGTTGGTGGAATTTCGATCGCCGTGCGCAATACACGTCTGCGGGACGGGCACTGACCGGCACTCGTTTAAAAGTCACAGAGCGGGAAGGGCAGGCGCGAATCGAAATCATTTGGGACGAAGCCGCGCACTGGCAGACCTACACGCGCGTGAGTCGCGTCGATTATCGCGATAACGGCAGCGGCTACTTCAACTACCGTGAGGCCAAAGTCGCGCAGGAATTGCGATGGAAAAACCAGCGTTGGCTTGTGCGACTGGAAGGACTCGTCCGGCGCTTTAACTTCGAGGTGCGCACCGTTGGTTTCGGCATCGATCCGCCCGCGCGGATCAAGGACGAGTATTCCGCCGAGCTGCATGTGGAGCGGGTGGTCGATAAGCGTTGGACCCTGCTCGCGGGCTATTCGTGGGAACGAAGCCGCTCCAATGACACCTTTGCGTCGTATCGTGTGAACGAAGGCTTGCTAGGTTTGCGTTGGAGCTGGGAAAAATGATCCTGCTCCAACGCGATGTCCGCCCCTGACGCTTTTTCTCCGACGAGTTCGCCCGGTCGCGCGACGCGCATGGGCGTGCTGGTGCTCACGGTCAGCGTCTTCGCGGCGGTCGTGCTCACGGTTACGTTGCAATTGCGCACCGGTCTCCGTGAGCAGGTGTTGCGGGCGCAGGCGGATGTCCTCGCGGCGGTTGCGACGCTCCAACTCGACACGGCCGCAGTAGAAATGGGCCCCGGTGTGGACGTCGAGCAAGTCCCCGGTGCGCTCCTCGTCGCGGTGCTCAAGGCGGCGAAATATCGCGGAGTGGTCGGCGTGCGCGTATTTGACGCTTCGCGCGCTCTCATTTCCTCCGATGGTCTCACCGTCGATCTCCCCGTGCCCAGTGATCAGGATTGGCGCGCGGTTTCCAATGGCACAGCGCTCTCCCGCCTGCGGTCGGGCTTGGATGGGACCGATCTTTTTCTTCTCCCGCCGCGGAAGCCGGACGAGGCGATCGAGGCGTGGGTGCCGCTGCGGCGTTCGGGCAGTGCAAGAGCGCTTGGCGCCGCTCAATTTTGGCTCGATGCTGAGAATTCGCGCGAGGAACTGGGCGATCATGATGCCCGCCTCTGGCAGCAAGCGATCACGGCCTGGCTGCTTGGCTCGGCCGTCATCCTCGCCGGGCTCGGCTGGGCTTTTCGGCGTTTGGAACGGACCAACCGCGAGCTCCAGGTTCGTGGCGAAGATTTGCAGCGCGCCAATCGCGAACTGGTGCTCTCCGCCAAGACTTCGGCGCTCGGGGCGGTGGCCGCGCACCTCATGCACGAAATCAAAAACCCGCTGGCCGGTCTCGAACTCATCGTCGCGGGGCAGGGTGACGCAGGCGCGCGTTCCGATGCCGGCGACGAACTCGCGGCGGCGTCCGCGCTCACGCGGCGGTTGCGCACCATGGTCAACGACATCGCCGGCGTCCTGCACGACGAGCAAACCGGGGCGGCGTTTGAGCTCACCGTGGCGGATGTGGTTGAGATTGCTGCGGCGAAGGCGCGCCCCGAAGCGCAGGCGCGAGGCGTGAAACTCGAAATCGACACCACGTGTGCCATTCCAATTTCCGGCCGGCGCGCCAACCTCGCGACCCTCGTGCTGCGTAATCTTCTCCAAAACGCCGTCGAGGCGACGCCATCCGCAGGGTTCGTGCGCCTGTCGGGCCGCGCCGGTGAAGGAGGTGCAGTGGAATTTTTTGTCGAGGACAGCGGACCCGGATTGGCCCCGGCGGTGCGGCAGCACCTCTTTCAACCCTGCACCAGCACAAAACCCGGCGGCAGCGGTCTGGGTTTGGCGCTGAGTTATCAACTCGCGCAACAAGCCGGCGGAAAACTCGATCTTATGCGCAGTGACGCCCGTGGATCGAGCTTCCGCCTTGTGTTGAACGCAGAGGCATGATTCGAGCGCTGTCTGCAAAATTTCCGCACACAATTTTCGGCATTTGCCCTCGGGCGATTCGTGCGTGCGGTCAGGCGCGGCGGATGGCTCTGGGGCGGATTTTTATTCGTGGTGTCGGACGTCGGCCTGCGCGCGCAGGCCGACGGCCCGAAACAAATGGCTGCTCAAGTGCCGGGCTTAAAAACGCTCTCGGCGCCTGCGCAACGCCCCGCAGGTTGCGTCG
>JANNEY010000529.1:0-20214 GCA_031379235.1 Opitutaceae bacterium
CCTCAACGCGCTTTCCGGTAACGACACCAACCAGCGCGTTGAGGGCAACGCGCTCCACCTTCCCCATGATCAGCAATCCCATCCTCCCCGGCTTTAACCCCGACCCGTCGATCGTGCGTGTCGGCGACGACTACTACATCGCGACCTCCACCTTCGAGTGGTTCCCCGGCGTGCAGATCCACCACTCGCGCGACCTCGTGCACTGGCGGCTCCTCACGCGCCCGCTCACGCGCCCGAGCCAGCTCAATATGCTCGGCGATCCCGATTCGTGCGGCGTGTGGGCGCCGTGCCTCACCTACGCCGATGGGCTCTTCTGGCTCATCTACACCGATGTGAAGCGCTACGGCCGGACGACCGTCGGTGGCGCGAGCGGCGCCTCGCTCCGCGATTTCCACAACTACCTCGTCACCTGCCCCACCATCGACGGCGAGTGGAGCGATCCGGTTTATCTCAACAGCAGCGGCTTCGATCCCTCGCTGTTTCACGACGCCAGCGGGAAAAAATATCTGCTCAACCAACTCTGGGATCACCGCCCGGGGAAGAACCGTTTCAACGGCATCGTGCTCCAGGAATATTCCGCGCAAGAGCGCAAACTCATCGGCGAGCGGAAGAACATCTTCGCCGGCACCGCCATCGGTTTCACCGAGGGCCCGCATGTTTACCAGCGCGACGGCTGGTATCACCTGATCACCGCCGAGGGCGGCACGAGCTGGGGCCACGCCGTCACGATGGCGCGCTCGCGCTCGCTCACCGGCCCCTACGAACTGCACCCCGACACCTACGTGCTCACCGCGCGCCACCGGCCCGATGTCGCGCTCCAACGCACCGGCCACGCGGATATCGTCGAGACGCAGAACGGCGAGACCTACATGGTTTTCCTCTGCGGCCGCCCGCTGCGCAATCGCGGCCGCTGCACGCTCGGCCGCGAGACCGCGATTCAGAAAATGGCTTGGGGCGCCGACGGTTGGCTCCGCACCGCCGACGGCCGCGGTCTGCCGTCAAATGAAGTCGCCACCCCCGCCGGACTCAGTTGTAGGGCGGGGTCTCCCGACCCCGCCGCAAATTCGCCGGTCAAGACTCCAGACACGGCGGGGTCAGGAGACCCCGCCCTACAATTATTCGGCAGGCGCGAAGAGTTCGACGGCGCGAAACTGCCCATCGACTTCCAGTGGCTCCGCTCCCCGTTTCCCGCGGAGCTCTTCTCGCTCTCCGCGCGCCCCGGTCACCTGCGCCTGTTCGGCCGCGAAACGATTGGTAGCCCCTTCCGGCAATCGCTCGTCGCCCGCCGCCAGCAGGCGCACTGCTACAGCGCGTCCACCGTGATCGAATTTGAGCCACAACACTTCCAGCAGGCCGCGGGCCTCGTGTGCTACTACAACGCCGCGAAATTTCACTACCTCCACCTCTCGCACGACGAGGAGATCGGCAAACACCTGCGCGTGATGACCTGCACGCCCGACTCGCCGCAGACCGACGCCTTCACGCAACCGATCGAAATTCCCGCCGGCCGACGCGTGGAGCTGCGCGTCGAAGTCGACCACGAACGTTTGCTCTTTGCCTACCGCGTCGAAGGCCGCGACACCGCGTGGCAATGGCTGCCACAGGTTTTCGACGCCAGCATCCTCTCCGACGAAGCCGCCGCCCCCGGAACGCCGAACTTCACCGGCACCTTCGTCGGCGTCGCCTGCCAGGACATGTCCGGCACCGCGCAACCGGCGGACTTCGACTGGTTCGAATACCGCGAGCGTCCATTCGTCGCAGATCCGGCCGCGATCGCAAAATAACGACGGCGGCCGATTCAGCGCCGCGCCCGGCACCGCGTCGTCCGGGCAGGACAATTCTTCACCGCAGCCGCGTCGCTACTTCGCCGCCACAAACGGCAGAAACCTGGGGCGCAGGATTTCGTGACCGGGCCGGTTCAGCTCGGCGAGGATGTGGTTCGCGACGGCTTTGCCCGAAATCACGGCTGACTCCATGCCGTAGTGATAGGGGCCGTCGGTGTAGTCGCCGGCGAGCCACACGCCGGGCAGGCCGGTCGCATGGCGGCGTGGAACGTGGGACCAGTAGCCCGGACGGGTTCCGCAATAAGTGCCGCGCAGCCGGAGCACGGTAGCATCGGAGGGAACGTGCCCGCGACACTTCGGGAAAAACCGCTCAAGGTCGGTGCGCGCAGCGGCGATCAATTGCTCGTCGCTGAGGTGCTGCACGTCCTCCGCCGCATCGATTAGGATTTGGAGGATGCTGCCGGTATGAGTCAGCCCCTTCCAGCCGCGCCAGTGGTGGGCCTTGTCGGCGACGGCGTCAAAGATCGGGCCGTGCGTCCGGTCGCGATTGGAAATGTAGACGTTTCCGTCGGCGAAGACCTGCGCGTCATACCACAGGGTCAGCGTGATGATGGGCGTCTCGCGCAGCTCGCGCAGTCCCGCAAACGGCGCCTGCGACCGCAGCTCCACCGGCAACAACGGCGGCACCGCATACCCCGGAACCGCGAAGATCACATGGTCGCTTGTCCGCGTTTCGCCCGAGGCCGTCGTCACGATCGCCCCTGCCCCTCCGGCCGGCGCCACTGTTGCAATTGGGGTCTGCAGAAAAATCTTTGCGCCGCGGGACCGAACGAAATCCGCGAGCGGCGTGATGAGCGAGTCGGCGAGCGGCGCGCCAAAGAACGTCGTGTCGAAACGCCCCATGCTGCCATACATCGTGCGCAGGAACTTGATGAACGATGCCGCGCTGGCGTCCTCGGGCCGGAGTCCTTGAATCGTGACGGCCTCGAGCGCGAGTTGCCGGCAGATGGCCGGATTGCCGACCTGCACGCGGAGAAAGTCCGTCACCGACATTTGGTCGAAGCTCTCCGCCGTCGCATCGTCCATGCGCAGGAGGCGCAGGATGAATCGCGTGAGCTTGAGCCGCTCGCCGAGGGTGAGTCCTGGAAACGTGGCGAGCCCGCGCAGGGTTTTGAAGACCGACTTGCCCGCCAGCAACGTGTCGATCTGCCCGGTGGCGCCGTTGCACACGTAGTAGTTGCCGTCCGTTTCCCGCAGCGGCAGCGGGCGGCCGATCGCCGCGAAGAGGGCGTCCTTGTTGTGATACCACGGGAAATCGAGGTGGATGCCGGTTTCCGTTGGGCGCCCCTTGGCGTCCAGCCACGAGGCGCATTGCCCGCCGAGAAACGGTGCCGCCTCGAATAGCTCGATTTCGAAATCGCCCGGCGCCGTCAGCAGCAAATGCGCGGCGGCGGAGAGCCCCGAAATGCCGCCGCCGATAATGCTGATTCGTTTTTTCATGGGGACTAGGAAGCGCAAAAGGCCATTCGCCGCGCGCCGGGCCGCGTCGCGGCACTCACCCACCGGGATCCCATCCCAACCGCCGTCAGGACTTGGCCGGCGTGCGCGCTACCTTCCAGGTCCCCTTGGCCCCGCCTTCAGCGGTGGTGCTCTCGTAGGTCCCCTCCAAACGGTCACCCTTCAGCTCACCGACCAGTTTGCTCGTCGCCGCCGTGCCTTGGACCAGCCACGCAAAGACCGTCGTGATTTTGCTGCCCTCAATTTGAATCGTCTTGGTCGTGGTCGGAACGTCGGCGCCCTCAAACGTGAACATCGCCTCCATCGTCATCGCCGCGTCCTTGCCCGGCTTGAACGTGAGTTTCAGCACCCCACTCGTCCCGTTGTCGCCCATCCACTGGCCGGAAAATTCACCGGCAAATGAAACGGCCTCTTTCGCCGAAGCCGCCGCTGGCTTGGTCTCGGCCGCAGGGACCGCAGAACCAGTCGCGAGACACAGAATGAGAAACGTGGAAGGGAGGAGTCTGTTCATGGTGATGATCGTAAGGGGAAATTGAACCACCCCCCCGAACCGAGGGGACAGGGTTGAGCGAGCTACTAGGCAGTTTCCAAAAAAAACAAAGTCGAGGGGAAAGTCGGCCAGCCATCCTGCACAGCCGGACCGTTCATTGCATCGGCAGTTTCAACATCACGCGCTCGCCCCCGCGCAGCGCGACCACGTCCAGGACTTCGTTGATCAGGCGGGTCTGCAGGATCTGGCCGATCAATTCGGCTTCGGTGGCGCGCGCCTGCACCGCGCCGATGGCCACGATTACGTCGTCCTTCAGGAAGCCGGCTTTCTTCGCGGTGCCGTGCTTGTTGTTGAACTGGCCCATACCTTTCACCAGCAGCGCGAGGGAGTCGGGGGCGAGGCCACGTTCCTTGCGCGCGGCGTCGTCGAGATCGGTGAGCGTCATGCCGCCGAAGGCCATCGCGCGCATCGACCACGTGCCGACGCGTTTCGAGATGTCGGACTTCGTGCGCCAGCCGGCGGGCAGCGCCAACGTGAGCGCGGTGGTGGCACCGTTCTGCTTCACCGTCACCGGAACTGCGCCCGACTCGGGCGCGCGGTGCAGCACCCACGAAAAATCCGCGATCGAGATCAGCGGCTGGCCGGCAAACGAAATAAACTCGTCGCCCGCCTTGAAGCCTGCGCGCGCCGCGATCGAGTCCGGCGCGACTGCCGTGATCTTCGCGGCCTCGTCGGGCGCGAGGCTCAGGCCGATCGTCTCCGCGGCCGGCATCGGATAGATGCGCTCTAGGGGAACCGCCTCGCCCTTTTCGCGGTAATAGCCCCGGAAGGCTTCACCCACCTGATGACAATGCACGCAGCTCTGCACGACGTTGCCGCCCCAGTTGAGTTCGCGGCCGTATTTCTTCGCCAGCTCGGGAATTTCCACCGGCGTGCGAAACGGCGTCGCGCCGCCCTGTTTGCCGTCGAGCGTCGCGCGGTTGGCCGGATAACCGCGGTGCAACGCCAGCGCGCCCTCGAGCGCGCGCCGATAGCCGATCGTTTCCTTTGCGTCGGGATCGGCCTGATGGACCCACGAGCCGTAGCGGCCGTAGATCGTGCCGTCGGCGTTGAAGAACAGCGTCGAAAACGAGAGATCGTAGTCGAACTGGAAGCGCGCGAGATCGATCGTGTTGGCGTTGATGAGGCGCACGCACACGAACTGATCGAGCAACGGCGCGAGCCCGGGCTCGGTGAGCACCTGCGCATCGAGCCCCACGCACGAGAGGCAGGGCACGCAGCGCAGCACGACTAGCAGTGGTTTGCCCGTGCGCTTCGCCTCGGCGAAGCCGCGGTCAACGTCGTTGTAGAGCCACCGCGCGTCGCTCTCCATCTTGGCTTTGTCGCCGCGCACCGCGCCCTCGCGGTCCTTCACCGCCGCGGCGTGCGCGGGCGTGACGGCAAACAGTAACGCGAGCGAGACCGTGAAAAAGTGGGCGGGGTTCATGCGGGCGGTTCTACGAATTGCGCGAGTCGAAGCAATCCTGCGGAGGACCGAGAACGGAGGGGCGGTTTTCAACCGCCCGTTTTTTCTCATCCGCCCTTGCCCCGACGGCGGTTAAAAACCGCCGATCCGTTATCCCCGGCACTCCGCTATTCGCGCCGGCCCTTGATCGCGGGAATGGCGGTGCCGACATTGGCTTGGAGCTCGAGCGTGACCTCGTCGCCGGCGAACTTCAGTCGATGCGTGAGCACAATCGGCGTGCGGTAGCGCGCGACCTCGACCGTGAACGTGTCCGCCGCCGTCCACGCGCCACTCAACGCCACCACGCCGGCCAGCGGGCCGCTCGCGACCTCGCCGCGCTCCCAGTTGCCCGGCGCAAGATCAACGCGATCACGCTTGCCGCCTACGACGGTGGTGAGCTGGGTCGCACCTGATCCACTGGCCGAGGGGTCGAGCGCGACCGCTTCGATGCCGAGCGGATTTTTGGGAAACACATAGCGCCGCCCCGCGATCTCCGACGCGAGCGGCGGCGGCGCGATCGCGACGGGATGCTTGAGCGAAAGGCTCGCGAGCTTCGCTTTCAGTTTCGCGTGCGCGGCGGCATCGGCGGGCAAAGCGGATTTATTTTGCAACGCCGGCAGCAGCTTCGCCCAGAGCACGTTCAGCACGCCTTGGAGATCGCGCGTGCCCGCCGTGATGGCGACGACCGTGTCCTGCTCGGCCAGCACGACGCAGAATTGCCCGTGCGCGCCGTCGCCGCGGATCGCGCCGTGGCGGCAGCGCCAGAATTGGAAACCGTAGCCCTGCTCCCAGTCGCTCGCGGGGTTACTGCCGTTGGACATCCAGCGCGAAGTGGCCGTCTCGGTCCACGCGGCAGGCACGAGCTGTTTTCCGTTCCACATTCCTTTCTGGAGATAGAGCTGGCCGAACTTCGCGATGTCCTCCGTGCGGATGCTGAGACCGAAGCCGCCCATCGAGATGCCCTGCTTGTTGGCCACCCACTCCGGGTTTTCTATGCCGAGCGGCTCGAACAATCGCGGGCGCAGGTAATCGAGCAGGGTCTGGCCGGTCGTCTTTTGCACGATGGCCGAGAGCATGAACGAAGCCGACCCGTTGTAGACGAAGAAGGTCCCCGGCTTGTGTGTGACCGGTAGCGCGAAGAATTTTCTCACCGCGCTCGTGTCGTCATTGATGGGAAAATTCGCGATGTCCTCTTGGTGGTGGCCCGTGGACATCGTGAGCAAATCACGCACGCGCATCGCGCGGAGGTTCGCGCTCGGCTGCGCCGGCGCCTCGTCCGGAAAAAACTTCAGCACGAGATCCTCAATCGAAAATTTTCCCTCCGCGATCGCGAGTCCGACGGCCGTCGAGGTAAAGCTCTTGCTCAGCGAAAACATCTGGTGCGGCTCCTCCGCCGCATACGGCGCCCACCAGCCCTCTGCGATCACGCGCCCGCGCCGCACGATCATCACGCTGTGCAGTGAATTGATTTTTGCCTCGGCTTCGTCGAGGAGCGCAAGCAGCGCCGTCGACGACACGCCCTGCGACTCCGGCGTGGCGCGAGGCAGGGCTTGGGCGCGGACGCCGACGGCGGCAAGCGCGAGGACGATCGTGAATAGGGCAACGAGGGGACGGACGAAGTTCATACGGAGAAAGGGGGCGTCGCGCCCTGCAGTGCGACGCCCGACCATAACGCAAAGCCGCGGGCGCGCACCAGAACTTTTCCGCCCGACGGCTGCGATGGTGGGTTTCTGGTTCTGAAATTGCGCAACGTTCGTTGGCGAGCCGTGCGCTCCGCGCGCGGCTGGAACGCTTACAATCCGCCGTGCGCGGAGCGCACAGCCCACCACATTCAGATCAGACCCCGAGCTTCTTGCGGGCCGCTTCCGGCACATCGACCTTCGTCGTGCCGACATCGGAGACGCTCGTGGTCGCGGTTTGGTGGACGGTGTATTCGCGCCGGCCGGCCGGCGACTCGAGTTGAAGCACGCCTTCGAGTCTGGTCTCATACTTCACGAGCGCACCGTCTTTCACCCATAGACGAAAAGTGCCGCTCGCCCGGAGCGGCGTGAGATCCTTCTGCCCGGCGTGCACCAGCAAGAGCTGGGCGGAGGTCTCCGTCAGCCGGCCCGAGATCACGCCGCCGTCGGCTTTCATGTCTTCGGAGCCCGCAATGATGACGGCGATTTCCTCGTGCGGCCGGTTCAGCGTGTTTTGCAAATTGCTGCGCGCCGTCGCCACCGCGCCGCCCGCGTCGCGACCACCACGCGGACCCCGCCCCCGTGGCGCCCCCGGGCCGCCAACTCCGCTCCCGGGTCCCCCAAAACCTCCCGGCGCTCCGCGGCCGCGCTCCGCAGTGGCCGCGAGTTCGCCTGGCCGGCGCCAACCGTCGCCCTCCTGCACCACAAATTTCTCATCGCCGCTGAACACCGCGGTCACGGTGTTGCTGTTACCGCCGCTGGCCCTTCCGCCACGGGGGCCGCCGGGTCGCCCGCTCGGCGTCGTCGCCGGCATCGGCATCGTGACAAGTGAATAGTCCGTCGCGCGATCGGTCGCGCCGACAATTTCGTAGGTGCGAGCGTCGTCCGTCACATCGGTGTGCCATCGGTAATTCGCGGCCTCGGGCAACCGCATCGCCGCGATAATGGCCGATTCGACCGGCCCGGCTCGGAGCGCCACCGCCATCAACACACCGATCAATAACTGGGGAAGGGAATTTCGCACGCCGGGGTCCGACCGTATGACGGACGGCCAAGGAGGTTGTTTCGTGGAATCTCGCCGTCACACTGGCGAGAAAGTCACGCCCCACTTCTGACGGTCCAAGCATCGGGGACATTGCCGCCATTTCCACCGCTCCGACATTGTCGCCGGATGCCCCTCCCCCTCGCCCGCGTGCGGCTGCTCGGTTTCATCGTGCTCGTCGCCTTGCTCAGCCCGGCTTTCGCGCGCGCAGCGAGCGACTACAACGTGCGCGACTTCGGCGCCAAGGGTGACGGCACGTCGCTCGACACCGCCGCGATCAACCGCGCCATGGAGGCCGCGGCCGCTGCGGGCGGCGGCACCGTGCGTTTCCCCGCCGGCACCTACCTGAGTTTTTCGATCCGGCTGAAGAGCAATCTCACGCTCCATCTCGACGCCGGCGCCACGATCCTCGCCGCGACGCCGAGCGCCGAGGCCGGCGGCTACGATGCTCCGGAGCCCAACGAGTGGGGTGACAAGTTCCAATATCAGGACTTCGGGCACAGCCACTGGCACAACAGCCTTATCTGGGGCGAGAACCTCGAAAATGTTTCCATCACCGGCCCCGGCCGCATCGACGGCACTAAGGGCCTCGTGCGCAACGCGAGCTACGGCGGTGGCGGGCGCGGAGCTCGCGGTGGCGGCGGGCCCAACGGCACGGTCGCGCCCGGCTCTGCTCCCACGCCCGCTACGAATCTTCCTCCCGCCGCCACCGCCTCGCCTGCACCCGTCGCCGGCAACAAGGCCATCGCGCTGAAAAACTGCCGCAACGTCACGCTCCGCGATTTCTCGATTCTCCTCGGCGGCCACTTCGCCCTGCTCGCGACCGGCGTCGATCAGCTCACGCTCGACAACCTCAAGGTCGATACCAACCGCGACGGCTTCGACATCGACGCCTGCCGCCATGTCCGCATTTCCAACTGCAGCGTCAACGCCCCCGGTGACGACGCCATCGTGCTCAAATCCTCCTTCGCCCTCGGCGAGACGCGTCCGTGCGAAGATATCACGATCACCAATTGCGCGGTCACGGGCTTCGACGCCGGCTCCTTCCTCGACGGCACCTACAAACGCACGATGGAGCGCGCCGCCGATCGCGACGGCCCGACCGGCCGCATCAAGTTCGGCACCGAGTCCAACGGCGGTTTCAAAAACATCACCATCTCCAACTGCACCTTCGAGCGCAGCCGCGGCCTCGCCCTCGAAACCGTAGACGGCGGCGTGATCGAGGACATCACGATCACGAACATCTCCATGCGCGATATCACCAACGCGCCGATTTTCCTCCGCCTCGGCAACCGCGCCCGCGGTCCCGAGGGCACGCCCGTCGGCGCGATTCGCCGCGTGCTAATCAGTAACCTCACCGTTTCCAACGCCGACCCGCGTTACCCCTCGATCATCGCCGGCCTCCCCGGCCATCCCATCGAAGACGTGCGCCTGAGCGACATCATCATCACCCACCGCGGCGGGATGACGCTCGAGCAAGTCGCGCAACAACCCGCCGAACTCGTGAACACCTTTTTCCTCCGCGGCCCCGGCCTCACCGGCCCGCGCGATCCGTTTGCGCCGCCGGAAAACGAAAAGGGTTATCCGGAGCCGTCGATGTTCGGTCTGCTCCCCGCACACGGGCTCTACGTCCGCCACGCGAAAAATCTCAGCGTGCGCGATGTCTCCATCTCGTTCGCCGCCACCGACACCCGGCCCGGCATCATGCTCGAGGATGTCGCCGGCGCGACGTTCGAGCGCGTGAAAATACAGCGCGCCCCCGGCGCACCTTCGTTCGTCCTGCGCCACGTCAGCGATTTCACCGCCCGCTCCATCCCCGGCATCCCCGACACCACCCGCCTCACCACCGAAAGCGAATCCCTATGAACCCCGCCCCACACTCTTCCGTAGCCCGCTTCGTGAGAAGCCGGAACGTTCGCGCAATCCTCCTCGCGGCCGCCCTCCTCCCCACTCTCGCCACGCCCGCCACCGCGCAAATCGGCCGCCGCTTCCCCTCCGAGAAAAAGATCGTCATCGATCCGGTAACCGGCGTGCCGCTCTCGTTTCTCACTTCGACGCCGGGGGGCGACTCCAAGATTTACCAGACGCACCACCAGTGGACCAGCGACGGCAAGTGGCTCGTCTTCCGCTCCAATCGCGTCCCCGGCCAGGCGATGGCTGTCAACGAGGCGACCGGCGATCTCGTGCAGGTGACCGAGAAGGGGTTCACCGGCATGCTCTGCCTCGCAACGCACTCGATGAGCCTCTACTTCCTGCGCATCCTCCCGCTGCCCGGCGAGGCCGCGCCACCGCCGCCGGATGTCGCGACGATCGCCTCCGCCGGCACGCCACGCACCGATGGCCCCGCACCCGACGGGAAGAAGGGCGGCCGCGGCGGTGGCGGTCGCGGTAGCCCGCGCGGTCCTTCGCAGATTGTGCGCGTAGATCTCGAGAAACTTTTCGCGGACAGCGCGGCAGGGAAACTTCAGGGCGCCACCGCCTACGAACACGTTTGCGGCACCGTGCCGCCGGACTTCGGCGCCGTCGGCGATGTCGCCCTCGACCCCAACGAGGACTTCGTTTACTTCCGCGTCGGCAACAAGGAACTCGCCGCCCAGCACCTCCCGCCCGGCACGAAGCCCGAGGGGACGTTTGGCCCGCGCAACATGGGCGCCGGCCCGACCGGCCTCGCGAGCATGAACCTGAAAACTGGCGCCGTGAAGATGATCACCGCCGTGCCGTTTCAGATTGGCCACGTGCAGACCAATCCGTGGATGCCGGGCGAAATCGTTTTCTGTTGGGAGACCGGCGGCAAGGCGCCGCAGCGCACGTGGACGGTGAAATCCGACGGCACCGGTCTGCGTCCGCTGTGGCCCGAGGCCGCCTACGATTGGGTGACGCACGAGGCCGTCATCACGAAGGACGAGGTCGCCATCGCGATCCTCGCGCACCGGCGCCCCGGGATCGCGGCGACGGATCCGTGGGGCATTTCGAGCACGGGCGAGTTTCCCTCGGGCCTCGGCATCGTGAATCTCCGCACGCGCGAGATGCGAATCGTGGGCCAGGTGCCCATCGGCGATCCCGGCCGCTCGGTCTGGCACGTCCACGGTTCCCCCGACGGGCGCTGGGCCGTGGCCGACGATTTTCGCTACCGCCTCTGGCTCTATGATCGCCGTTCCGGCGAGATGATCATGCTCGCGAGCCTCGGGGAAGAAACCACGGCCGCGGATCACATCCACCCGACGTTCAGCGCCGACAGCACCCGCATCCAAATCCAATCCTCGATGCTTTCCACCGACGGCCGCTCGCTAAACATCTGCATCGTTCCCGTGCCAGAAAAACTCCTCCAGCGCACCTACCCGGCGAAGCTCAACTGAACCTACCGCCATCATGCACCGCAGGTTCATCTCCCTCGCCTTCCTCGGCTCCGCCGCGCTCTTCGCGGCCGAGCCCGCCCTCACGCTCAACGTCTGGCCGTCACTCCCTCCCGGCGACAAACCCAACCTCGGCGAGGAAAAACATGAGACCGGAAACATGATCCGTGGCGTGGTGACGACCCCCACGCTCGCCGTTTATCGGCCCGCGAAAGACAAGGACACCGGCGCCGCCGTCCTCGTCGCGCCGGGCGGCGGATTTTTTCAGCTCTCGATGGGCCACGAGGGCGCCGACGTCGCGACGTGGCTCACTTCCATCGGCGTCACCGGCGTCGTGTTGAAATACCGCATCCCCACGCGCGAGGGCATGGCGCGCTCGCTGCCCGCCTCTCAGGATGCGCAGCGCGCGATGAGCCTCATCCGCGCCAACGCCGCCGCCTGGGGCATCGATCCGAAGCGAGTCGGCATCTGCGGTTTCTCCGCCGGCGGCCAGGTCGCCGCGAATCTCATCACCGGTTTCGAAAAGCGTCTGTATGAACCCATCGATGCCATCGACCAGCAGCCCACACGCCCCGATTTCTCGATCATCATTTATCCCGGCGGAGTCCTCCAGCGCGCCACCGGCACCGATGCGCCCGCGCTCAATCCGGAAATCCGCGTCACCAAGGAAACACCGCCGACATTTCTCGCCATTTCACACGACGACCGCGGCGGCTCCGAGCAGGCCGTCTATCTCTACCTCGCGCTGAAAAAAGCCGGCGTCCCCGCCGAGTTGCACGTGTGGGGCGAAGGCGGCCACGGCTACGGCATCCGCCCCGGCACCACGCCGCACACCACGTGGCCCGCCCGCGCCGCCGACTGGATGGCGGTGCGCGGGCTGCTCAAGGCCGGGGTGCCGGTGGCCGAGCGCGAAAAATAATCCTCACTGCCCCGGCGACCATGGCACCGGCCCGCCGGCTTTCGCGCTGAGGAATTTCGCGCCGGTCTCGCGATACCACGCGTGTAGTTTCGCGCGCATGGTTTTCACGCGCGCGGGCTGCGCGGCGACGAGGTCTTTTTTCTCCCCGATGTCGTCGCCCAGGTTGAAGAGCTCGACGGAGCCGTCCTCGTAGTTTTCGACGAGCTTCCAGTCGCCCATGCGAATCGCGCCGCCGGGGAAGCCGCCTTGGTTTCCATAGTGCGGGAAGTGCCAGAAGAGCGCGTCGCGCGTGGGCGCTGCCCCGCCGCGCAGCAGCGGCACGAGGCTGCGCCCGTCGATGACGTGGCCGGCGGGGAGCTTTAGACCCGCGAATTCGAGCGCAGTCGGGAACAGGTCGATGCTCATCACGGGCGTGGCGTTCGCCGAGCCGCCCTTGATTGTCGCCCCTGGCATCCGCACGAGAAACGGCTCGCGAATGCCGCCCTCGTAAACCCAGCCCTTGCCGGCGCGCAGCGGATAATTGCTCGTGGGCAGGCCCTCGGAAGTGGCGAGCCCGCCGTTGTCCGAGGTGAACACCACGAGCGTGTCGTCGGCGAGGCCGAGCGCGTCGAGCTGGCGCAGAATTTTCCCGACCGCGGTGTCCATGCTCTCCACCATCGCGGCGTAAATGGCGTGGCCCTGCACGGCGCGGACCTGCCGCGGCGCCTTCACGGAGACGAAGTGCTGTTTCTCCTCGTCAAACGCGTCCTTGATTCCGAGGCGCGCGGCCTTGGCGCGGTATTTATCCACGAGTTCCTGCGGCGCCTGCAACGGCGTGTGCACATCGTAGAAGCAGTGGTGGATGAGAAACGGTTTTCCCTCCGCTTTGAACTTCGCGATCAGCGCGCAGGTCTCGTCCGCCAGCCGTGCGGTCAGGTGTTCGCCCACGGGCCCGTCGGCGAGCCGGGGATTTTTGTAGGGAGAGAAATAGCTCGTCGGCGCGCCGCGCGACGTGCCGCCGACGTTCACGTCGAAGCCCTGCGCCTCGGGCCAGAATTTTTCCTCCTCGCCGAGATGCCACTTGCCGACAAATGCGGTGCGGTAGCCCGCGGGCCGCAGCACCTCGGCGAGTGTCGTCTCCTCCAGCGCCATCTGCCGCGTGAGCGGCGCCGGCTCGAACCGCTCCGCGCGCGTGCCCGCGAGAAAATTGGTGAGCCCCGCGCGTGTCGGATATTTTCCCGTCTGGATCGAAAAGCGCGTGGGCGAGCACACGGGGTTGGCCGCGTAGCCCGACGTGAACCGCACGCCGGTCGCCGCGAGACGGTCGAGGTTGGGCGTCTCGTAAAACGTCTTCGGGTTGTTCGCGCCGAGGTCCATAAAGCCGTAGTCGTCGGCCAGCATGATGAGGACATTGCGGGGCTTCGCCACGGACGCGGCGGCGAGGCTGAGTGCGGACGTAAGAAGCAAGCCGGCGAGAAACGGAGTGAATTTCATGGGGAGAAAGAAAACGCCGGAAGGCAAAGCCGCGGAGCAAAGGCATGCGAGTGATTTCGAGCGTGGCCGACCGAGCGCGCAACGAGTCTGACTCCGGTAAAACGATTCGCGGCCGTAGACATATCCGGAGTCTCGCCGACGGCAAATCTGTCGACAACCCTCCGGACTGCCGGCAATCAACTGCCACCATGCCAGTCTCTCCATGGGTCGAGTTCAATTCTCAGATAGCCACGGTGAACCACTTGAGCGAACGGCGGACACCCTCCGCTTTTGCGCACCACTCAACCCGCCCGTCGTAACCGATGCTTTCTAAATTACCGCGCTGGGTTTGGGCTGGGGTGTGGACCCTGGCGTTTGTCGCGGGCATGGTGAATGTCGTCGGCCTGCTCGGATTTGAGCGGCAGGCGATCACCCACCTCACGGGCACGACGACGACACTCGCGGCGGCCGTTGCGACGCTGGATTGGAGCACGGCGCTGCACCTCGCGGTGGTGCTCGGCTCGTTCATCGCAGGGACCGTTTTGAGCGGGATCATTATCCGCGACAGCAAACTCCAGTTGGGCGGTCGCTACAGTTTCGCGTTGCTGCTGGAGGCGGCGCTACTCTGCGCCGCCGTGCCGCTCCTCCAGCGCAGCAATCTCCTCGGCCTCTATTGCGCCACCGCCGCCTGCGGACTGCAAAACGCGATGGTCAGCACCTACAGCGGAGCGGTGGTCCGCACCACGCACATCTCCGGCATGTTTACCGATCTCGGGATCTTCCTCGGCCACAGTCTACGCGGCATTCCCGTCGATGTTCTGCGGCTGCGCTTGTGCCTGCTCATCATCTCGGCGTTTCTCTGCGGCGGCATCGCGGGCGCGACGGCTTTCAATCGTCTCAGCTACGCCGCACTGTTCATTCCCGCCGGCATCGTCGCCGCGACCGCGCTGATCTATGGGTTCTATCGGATGCGCCACACTCATGTGATCTGATGGGTGGTCCGCGTCGGGCGCATCTCACGCTGGCAGCGCAGAAAGCCACGCCACCGTTCCCAGAAATCCCGCGCACCAGGTGCAGGGCGGGGTCGCCGAACCCCGCCGGGTTTGGGCATACGTCCGCCCATTCCCGAAGGCGGGATTCGGCGATCCCGCCCTACCGTCAGTTGCTTTTTCCATCCCGGCCGCCTCTGCTTTTCCGGTAGCCTCCACCCCTGCCCCCCGTCGCCGATGAAATTGTTCACCCCGCCTGCCCTGGTCGCCGCCTTCGCCGCTTTCGGCGTTTCGCTCAGCGCCCTCGCGCAAGACTTCCGCCACGGCGAGCCCGCGCCCGCGCAGCGCCCCGCCGCCAGCTACGTGCCCGACCTCCTGAAACTCGCGCGCCCCGCGTCGAGCGAGCTGCGCGAACTCGTCGAGCGCTATGTGCAGGACCGCGACGCGTTGCTGCGTTTTTATTCGGTGCCCGGCTCGGCGCTGCAACTCTCGCGCCTCGGCGAATTTCAGTCCGCCTGGCTCGCGCGGCTCGACGCCGTGCCCTTCGAATCCCTCGGTGTCGAAGGCCGCATCGACTGGCTGCTGCTCCGCCAGCAACTCCAGCAGGAGCTCGCCCTCAACGCCCGCACCGCCGCGCGCAACACCGAGATGGCCGCGCTCCTGCCCTTCGCCGATGCCATCGCGCAGTTGCAGGAGGCGCGCCGCCTGCTCGAAGCGGTCAAGGGCTCGGCGGCCGCCACCGCGCTCGGCCAGCTCACGCGTGATATCGCCGCCACGCGCCAAGCCCTCGAAGCCGACGGCGCAAAAAAAACCGGCAAGATTCTCGCGCTCCGCGCCGCCACGCGCCTCGCCGATCTTTCGCGCACGCTCAAAAACTGGTTCGATCACTACAACACTTACGACCCGCAGTTCGGCTGGTGGACGCGCGAACCGCACGCTGCCGCCACCAAGGCGCTCGACGGCTACGCCAAATTTCTGCGCGAGAAAATCGTCGGCTTCAAGGAGGGCGAGGATGAACCCATCGTCGGCGATCCCATCGGTGCCGAGGGACTGAAGCATGATCTCGCGCGCGAGATGATTCCCTACACGGCCGAGCAGCTCATCGCGGTTGGCGAAAAGGAATTCGCGTGGTGTGAGGCCGAGTGGAAACGCGCCGCGCGCGACCTGGGCCTGGGCGACGACTGGCGCGCCGCGTTGGAGAAGATCAAGCGCGACTACGTCGAGCCCGGCGCGCAACCCGCGCTCATCGCCGAGCAGGCCTACGAGGCAATCGAGTTCGTGACGAAGCGTGACCTAGTGACCGTGCCCGCGCACGCCATCGACACGTTTCGGATGACGATGATGTCGCCTGAGCGTCAGAAGGTGAACCCGTTCTTCCTCGGTGGCGAAACCATTCAAGTTTCATTCCCGACCGACACGATGGGCCACGACGCGAAGCTCGACAGTCTCCGCGCCAACAACCGCCACTTTTGCCGCGCCACCGTCCACCACGAACTCATCCCCGGCCACCATCTCCAGATGTGGTATGCCGCGCGCCACAACCCGCACCGCAATCTCTTCTACACGCCCTTCTGGATCGAGGGCTGGGCGCTCTGGTGGGAATTTCACCTCTGGGATTTGGGTTTCCCGCAGACCCCGGAGAATCGCGCCGGGATGCTTTTCTGGCGCACGCACCGCGCGGCGCGCATCGTCTTCTCGCTCAATTTCCATCTCGGCAAATGGACGCCGCAACAATGCATCGACTTTCTCGTCGAGCGCGTCGGCCACGACCGCCACACCGCGACGGGCGAGGTGCGCCGCTCCTTCAACGGCGACTACTCCCCGCTCTACCAAGTCGGCTACATGATGGGCGCCATTCAGCTCCGCGCGCTCTACGCCGAGCTTGTTACCTCCGGCAAAATGAAGGAACGCGATTTCCACGATCGCATCCTCGAAGGCGGCCCGATGCCCATCGAGATGGTCCGCGCCCACGTGATGGAAACCAAACTTCCCCGCGACTACGCCAGCTCGTGGAAATTCGTCGGCGAGCAACCGTGATTTTTCCGAACCAATTTTAACCACGGATGGACACGGATTAAAACGGATGAACACGGCTTCGGAAGAAGACGTGCTGGGTTCTGGGTTTGGAAATCCGTGTCCATCCGTGTCCATCCGTGGTTAAAAACCGCCTTGGATTTCTGCCCATGAAATTTCCATTTCTCCCCTCCCTCGCCCTTGCGTTCCTCGCGGTTGCACCGCTCTTCGCCGCCGAGCCCGCGCCGAAACTCTACCGCGGGCCCGTGCAGCCGCACTGGCTCGGGAGTTCTGCGCGCTTCTGGTATCGCAACGACCTTCCGGCCGGCGCGGTCGAGTTCGTGTTCGTCGATTCCGGGCGCGGCACCCGCGCCCTCGCCTTCGATCACGAACGTGCGGCCGCCGCCCTCGCCGCCGCGAACCCCGAAGAGCCGGCGCCGAAACTCTCCGCGATCACCACGCTCGAATTTTCCGACTCCCTGCGCGTCGTCACGCTGCGGGCCGGCAACCGCGCGTGGACGCTCGATCGCGAGACGTATGTTGCCACCTCCGTGACGACGGACGGGCCCAAAGAAGTCGCCCCCCCCACAACCCCCGCTCCACCCGAAATCGAGCGCACGCCCGCCGCGAAATCCCCCGACGGCAAATGGGAAGCCTTCGCCCGCGACGACAACTTTTGGCTCCGCGAACTCGCGACCAAGCGAGAGTTCGCTCTCTCCGCCGACGGCAGCGCGGGCCACACTTTTCGCCGTGACGCCTCGCGTGCCCGGCTCGTCAGCATGCAATACGACCGTGCCGACTACTCGGCTGCCGTGGCCGACGTGCGGTGGTCGCCCAACTCGAAGCACGTTGTCGCGCTGCAGACGCGCCTCGTGCCCGAGCGCCGCGTGACGCTCGTGGAATCGAGCCCGGCCGACCAGCTCCAGCCGAAATCCTCCTCGTATCCCTACCTCAAGCCCGGCGACGAGATTCCGATCAGCCGGCCGCGGCTCTTCGATGTCGCCGCCGCGCGCGAGGTGCCGGTCGATCTCAACGCGATGGCCAACGCGTGGAGCTTCGATCCTGTGCGCTGGGCCACTGACTCGAGTTGCTTCACGTTTCTCTTCAACCAGCGCGGCCATCAGCTCCTGCAACTCTGTGCCGTCGATGCCGCCACGGGCGCGCTCCGGGTGGTGGCCGAAGAGCGCAGCGACACCTTTGTCCACTACTCGCGCACCGGCCGTTTCACCGAGCACCTCGAGGCGACGGACGAAATCATCGCGCCCAGCGAGAGCGACGGCTGGCTCCATCTCTATCTCTACGACCGGAAAAAGGGCGGCGTGAAAAACCAAATCACCCGCGGCGAGTGGATCGTGACCCGCATCGAACATCTTGAGCGCAACAGTCGCACGCTCTGGTTCCGCGCCGCCGGTGCCGGCGGCCTCGATGATCCCTACTACGAGCAGCTCTGCCGCGTGCAGCTCGACGGTTCGGGATTCAAGGTCCTCACGCCCGGTCCCGGCACGCACGCCCTCACGTGGTCGCCCGACCGGAAATTTCTCGTCGACACGTGGTCGCGCGTCGACGCTCCGCCCGTCTCCGAACTGCGCCGCGCCGACGACGGCGCACTCGTCTGCACCCTCGAAATCGCCGACGCCTCCGAAATCCTCGCGCGCCGCGGCCGCTGGCCCGAGCGTTTCGTCGCCAAGGGCCGCGACGGCACGACCGACATCCACGGCATTATCCAGCGCCCCGCGAATTTCGATCCCGCTAAAAAATATCCCGTGGTCGAGCGCGTCTACGCCGGCCCGCACGGTTTCTTCACGCCGAAGGCCTTTGGCGCGCACGACGCATTGATCGAACGCGGCTTCATCGTCGTGCAGGCCGACGGCATGGGCACCGCCGGGCGCTCGAAAAAATTCCACGACCTCGCGTGGCACAACGTCGCCGACGCCGGCTTTCCCGATCGCATGGCGTGGCTCAAGGCCGCCGCCGCGAAACACCCCGAACTCGATCTCACGCGCCTCGGCATCTACGGCACGAGCGCCGGCGGCCAGACCGCACTCGGCGCGTTGCTATTTCACGGCGACTTCTACCGCGCCGCCGCGAGCGACTGCGGCTGCCACGACAACCGCATGGACAAGATTTGGTGGAACGAGCAATGGATGGGCTGGCCCGTCGGCCCGCACTACGCGCAAAATTCCAATGTCACCCACGCCGCCAAACTTCAGGGCAAACTCTTCCTCGTCGTCGGCGAGATGGACAAGAACGTCGACCCCGCGAGCACCTACCAGGTCGCCAACGCCCTCGCCAAAGCCGGCAAGGATTTCGACTACCTAGTGATGCCCGGCGCCGGCCACGGTGTCTTCCGCACGCCCTACGGTCGCCGCCGCATGGAGGATTTTTTTGTGAACGCCTTTTTGCGCGCCACGCCATGAACGCCTCTGCGGAAGGGCGCTTTTCCAAGCGCCCACCTCAAACGATAAATTTGCGGCGGTTGGAAAACCGCCGTTCCGTCTGTGCTCCCGATGAAGTCCATCCGCGTCCTTGATTCCCACACCGGCGGCGAGCCCACACGGCTGGTCCTCGACGGCGGGCCCGATCTCGGCGCGGGCCCGCTGGAGGAGCGTGCCATTCGCTTCCGGGAAAAATTCGATGCGTATCGTTCCGCCATCGTCAACGAGCCGCGCGGTTCGGATGTGATGGTCGGCGCCCTGCTCGTGCCACCACACCGCGCGGGCTGCGATCTCGGCGTGATTTTTTTCAACAACGTCGGCCCGCTCGGCATGTGTGGCCACGGCACCATCGGCCTCGTCGCCTCGCTCGCGCACCTCGGGCGGCTCAAGGCCGGCCGCGTCGGCATCGACACGCCCGTCGGCGCGATCGCGGCGGAGCTCAATGCCGACGGCTCGGTCTCGGTCGAAAACGTAGCGTCCTATCGCAAGACCCGCGCCGTTGCCATCGACGTGCCCGGCCACGGCACCGTGCGCGGTGATGTCGCGTGGGGCGGCAACTGGTTTTTCCTCGTCGAGGATCACCGCCTGCGCCTCGAGCTCGCGCAACTCGACGCGCTGCTCGACTTCACGAAGCGGGCGCGTGCCGCGGTCAACGCCCAGGGTTTTCCCGAGGTCGATCACGTGGAGCTGTTCGCTAAGACACCGGCCGGCGTGAGCCGCAACTTCGTCCTCTGCCCCGGCGGCGCCTATGACCGCTCGCCGTGCGGCACCGGCACGAGTGCAAAGCTCGCGTGCCTCGCCGACGACGGCAAGCTCGTCGAGGGCGCGGAGTGGACGCAGGAGAGCATCATCGGCAGTCGCTTCACCGGCCGCTTCCGCTGGCTCGATCGCGCCAAGGGCACGATCGCCCCGACGATTACCGGGACCGCACACGTGTGCGCCGAGGCCACGTTGCTCCTCGACGAGCGCGATCCGTTTTGCTGGGGGATTCGCGGATGAAGACACCAAGGTGGAGCGGGGTGGCCCCCACCCCTGT
>JANNEY010000530.1:0-7464 GCA_031379235.1 Opitutaceae bacterium
ATGGCATGCGCCGCTGTCCTGGGTGTCGACACGTGCCCGATGGAGGGCATCGAGCCCGAGAAGTATGATGAGCTTCTGGGACTTGCCGGGTCGAATTTCGGCACGGTCGTGGCGTGCGCCGCGGGCTATCGCCTGCCGGACGACAAATATGCGACGACGAAGAAAGTGCGCTTCAAGGCTGAAGATGTAGTCGTGCGGATTTGAGCGTCGGCGCTCGGGCTCGGCACCGTTGGTAAGTCTGGCGCGCTCTCCTATCACGCGCACCAGCGCATGCGGGCAATAGGCGTGTCGGGTGCCATATAGGGTGACATCGTGCGCCTCGGGTTCACGCAAGACAGGCGCTGGGTCGTGTTGGCGCTGGGTGGAAGCAGCGCGCATTCCGCGGCATTGAAGTCGCTCGACGATCGACTGGAAGGGCGGTCACTCCCGCGATGGGCGCTGGCAAAGCTTGCCGCTGGAACGCCCGCGATCGGGGCATGCCGCCTGTCACTGCGCAGGTCACCCGCTTCAAGGCGCTGGAGTCATACCGGGCGGACTGACTAGCGGAAGACGGCGATGCGTTCTTCGGCGGTGAGTTCGTGCGATTTTCCCACCGGTAAATCACCTAGCAAGAAATCGCCGATGCGCACGCGCACGAGACGTAACGTCGGATGGCCGACCGCGGCTGTCATACGCCGGACCTGGCGATTTCTTCCTTCGATGAGTTCGAGCGCGAGCCAGGCGTCCGGGATGTTCTTCCGAAAACGGATCGGCGGATCGCGTGGTGCAAGGGCTGGCGCGGGCTCCAGCAGGCGAGCGCGGCACGGCCGCGTGTGGTAGTCGTCGATCGGAATGCCGCCGCGGGCGAGGCGCGCAAGCGTGTCGGTCGTCGGGACGCGTTCAACCTGCACCCAATACTCGCGCCGGTGGGCGTTTTTCGGATCGAGGAGCTGCGAGTTGAGGCCGGACTCACCGCTCAGGAGCAACAAGCCTTCGGAGTCGGCATCGAGCCGACCGAGCGCGTAAACGTTTTTTGGCAGCCCGAAATCCGCCAACGTCCGCCAGCGCGAGCCGGGCTCGGGCGTGAATTGAGAGAGCACGCCATAGGGTTTGTGAAACGCGAGGAGCACGGAGGGCATTCAATCGCGGAATGACCGTAGGGCGGAAGCACGGAAATTGCGTTCCACGCTTTCGTTCTGCCGCAATTCGCCGATGCTTCGCCCATGCGTGCCGTCCAATTTACCGGGGTCGATCAAATCAGTGTGGCCGAAGTTTGCGACCCAGCGCCGGCGGCGGGCGAGGTCGTCGTCGCGCTCCGTGCTGCCGCGCTCAACCATCGCGATGTGTGGATCAAGCAGGGGCAATACGCGGGGCTGAAGTGGCCTTGCCGGCCTGGCTCCGATGGTGCGGGCGTGGTGTGCGCCGCGGGTGTGGCGGTCGATCCGGCGTGGCTCGGGCGCGAAGTCGTAATCAATCCGAGTTTCGAGTGGGGCGCGGCTGAGCACGCGCAGGGACCCAGCTTCACGATCCTCGGATTGCCGCGCGACGGCACGCTGGCGGAAAGGATTGCGGTGCCGGTGGCGCAACTCGCCGTGAAGCCCGCGCATCTGGCTTGGGAGGAAGCGGCGGCGCTGCCGCTCGCCGGTCTCACGGCTTATCGCGCGCTCTTTTCGCGGGCGCAGCTGCGCGCGGGCGAACGCGTGCTCGTGACGGGCATTGGCGGGGGCGTGGCCCTGTTCGCGTTGCAATATGCGGTGGCGGTTGGGGCGGAAGTGTGGGTGACATCGAGTTCGCCGGAGAAAATCACGCGCGCGGTCGCGCACGGCGCGCGTGGAGGTTTCGACTACACGCAACCGGGCTGGGGGAAGGAGGCGTTGGCTCAGGCGCCGGGGGGCGGCTTCGATGTGATCGTGGACAGCGCGGGCGGCGATGGTTTCGCAGAGCTCCTCGACCTCGCGGCCCCGGGCGGGCGAATTGTTTTCTTCGGCGCGACCCGCGGCAACGCGCCGGCACTGGCCCTGCGAAAGATTTTCTGGCGGCAGCTCTCGGTGCTCGGGACGACCATGGGTTCGCCGGCCGACTGGAGCGCGATGATGGATTTTGTGGCGCTGCACAGCATCAAACCGGTGGTGAGCGCGGTGTTTTCACTTGCAGGTGTGGACGAGGCGTTCGCGCTGCTGGAGCGGGGCGGGCAGTTTGGAAAAATCGTGGTGGGGATTGCGGAATGATTGTCCGCGGATGGCGCGGATGAGCGCGGATAAAATAAGTATTTATCCGCGTCCATCCGGGCCATCTGCGGGGAGTTCTTGGATTCTAGCCTTGGCCTGAGAGCATGGTGCTGGGAAAACGGTCGTTTCCAGTATGAGCGATAACTCCAGTTTTTTTGCCTGCATCATGGCCGGTGGCAGCGGCGAGCGGTTCTGGCCGATGAGCCGGGCGCAGACGCCGAAGCACCTGCTGAAACTGCTTTCGGAGCGCACGCTCGTCGAAGAGACGGTGCGGCGGTTGGGGGCGGCGGTGCCGCGGGAAAATGTTTTTGTGCTAACCAACGAAGTGCAGCTCGCTGCCACGCGAGCGGCGTTGGCGGGGCTGCTGCCGGCGGACCAAATCGTGGCGGAGCCGGCGAAGCGCGACACAGCGCCGGCGGCGGCACTCGCGACGGCGCTCGTGCGGGCGCGTGGCGGGGAAAACGCCACGCTCGCGCTGCTGCCGGCGGATGCGTTCATCGCGGATGCCGCAACGTGCGCGGCGCAACTCGGGGCGGCGCTGGTGCGCGCGGCGGAGTCGGGCGCGATCCTCACGATCGCGATCAAGCCGGATCATGCGGCGACGGGCTTCGGCTATCTGGAGATGGGCGCGGAGCGCATGCGCGGGGCGACCGGCGTGGTGCGTGAGGTGAAGCGCTTCGTCGAGAAACCCGATGCGGCGACGGCGCAGCGTTACGTCGAGAGCGGCGACTTTGCGTGGAATGCCGGGATGTTTTTCTGGCGCGTCGGCACCTTTCTCACCGAGGCGGATCGCAACGCACCGGACCTGGCGGCGTTTATCCGGGAATTTCCGCCCGGTGATTTTGGTCCTTATCTCGCCCAGCGTTTTCCGATGTTGAAAAAGATCTCGGTCGATTTCGCGATCATGGAGAAGGCCCGTAGCGTCGAGACGCTGCTCGCAAATTTCGACTGGGACGATGTCGGCTTATGGACGGCCCTGCCGAAACACCTGAAAACCGACGCGGCGGGCAACGCGTCCCGCGGCCACGTCGTGGTCAGCGATTCAGCCAACAACATCGCGGTGAGCAACGGCCGCACGATTGCGCTTTGCGGCGTGAAAGACCTCGTCGTGATCGAAACCGCCGACGCGATCCTCGTCTGTCACCGTGACGCGGTGCAGGACATCAAGAAGATCGTAACGCAGCTGCCGAAGGAGCTGTTGTAAGGCATACGTTGCGTGGTTCGAGGTGTAGCGGCTTGACCTCAAGACGCTGGATGGGGAGGCGTTCGTAAATCCTAAGAGCGCGTTGAGGTGCACGCGCTCCACCTTCAATTCACGGCCAACCGCTTAGAGCGCAGGAGCGCGGCTGAGGCACGCGGCGAGTTCGGCGAAGTAGCGCTGCTTGGTGGCCGCGGGCAGGTCGGCGATCTCGAAGCCGTTCTTCGCGATCTGGACGAGGGTCGCGGGTGGGAGGGCGGCCTCGGTGGCAAGGGCGAGGTAGTCGTCGTTGAGCTGGTTGCCGAAGAGCATCGGGTCGTCGGTGCTGACTGTGCAACGGATGCCGGCGGCGAGGAACTTCGCGATGGGGTGTTCGCGCATCGAGGGCACGGCGCGAAGCTTCACGTTGCTGATCGGCGTCATGTCGAGGGTCACATCGTGCTCGCGGAGGAGGGCGAGGACGCCGGGATCGTGGATCGCGCTCAGCCCGTGCTGCACGCGGCGGGTGCCGAGAAACTCGACGGCGTGACGCACATCGGTCGCGGGCTCGAACTCGCCGGCGTGGGCCTTGGTGGTTTTGCCGAGCGCACGCACGAGTGACCAGATGGCGGCGCTCCACGGCTGGAAGGCGGGTTTCTCAAAGCCGTGCAGATCGACGCCGGCGACTTCGTCCCACGTGATCGCCTCGTCCACGATGCGGGCCAGCGGGCCGGCGTAGTGATCGCGGAACATGCCGAGATAGAGGCGCAGCTCGAGGCCCGGGGGCTTGGCGGCGTGGATGGCACGGGCGATTTCGCGGAACGGTGTCGGGCCAATGCGCTCGGCCGTGCCGAGGTGGAAGCTGCATTCGAGGTAGACGCAGTTTTGCGCGACGACATCGGCAAAAACGCGGCGGCAGCTCTCGTAGTAGTTTTCCGGGGAGACGAACCATTTGAAGAAGCAGGAATCGAACTGCTCCTGGAACAGGGCGAAGCCTTCGAAGCGGTAGTCGGGGTGCCAGTAGGGCGGAGCCGACGCAAACGCCGCGGGATCGATGCGCCGGGCGAGCTCAAGCGGCAGCGAGCCCTCAAGGTGCAGATGCGTCTCGGTCTTCGGGAGGCTCGCGATCCAGGAGCGAAGGTCGACGGGAGAGGACATGGAAGAGTTTCATTGAGCAGGAGGCGGGCCGGCGCAAGCTGCGGGCACGACCTCTGCTGAGAGGTGCGAACATTCATGCCGCTACCCCGCACCCTGAAACATCCACCTCCGACCATCATTCCCGGCATCAGCATCGCGAAGCTTCGCGCCGCGCGCCCGAGTCGCGACGTGACACTGATCCTGGGCGCGATTCCACAGGAGACGGAGTTGGTGGAACTCGCGATGACGCGAGTGAAACGCGGTCGCCTCAGCGAGTTTCCCTATGTGAGCGGCCGGCTCCACGGGCGGCGCGTGGTCGTGGCGGTCACGGGCATTGGCAAGACCTGCGCGACGATGCTGACTGCGCTTTTTGTGGAAAAACTTCGTCCGCGCGAAGTGCTGATGACGGGCACGGCGTCGCGCATTAATCCGGCCGTGCGCAACGGCGACGTGATTGCGGGCGAGGTGACGTGCAACCACGACTTCGGGTCGTTTGCGCGGAGCGACGTGATGGAATACTTTGCCGCGGAAGGACCGCTGGGCGATCACATGGCGATCATTTACCCGGGCGATGCGCGGCTGCGCGCGGCGGCGAAGCGTGCGATGCGCACGCATGTGGCGGAGCCGGCGAGCCACCACACACCGGCTTATGTGCCGCAGATCCGCGTGGGCCGCATCACGTCGGGTGATCAGTTTGGCATCACGGCGGCGCGCATTGCGGACATTCGTCGGCAATTGCAGCCTGATCTCATGGAAATGGAAAGCGGCTCGGTCGCGCAGGTCTGCTGGTATCTGCGCACGCCATTTCTCTGCATCCGCAGCGGGAGCAACCGGACGCAGCATTCTCCCGACAACGACTACCGCACGCTCTCGCCGTTCGCGGCGCGGCAGGCGGCGTTGTTCACGGTCGCCGTGGTCAAGCAGCTCGCGCTGCGCTCCCCATGAAACTCTTCACGCGCGGCGATGTGGATGGGTTTTGTGCCATCGCACTCGACAACATCGTGCAACTCCTGCTCGTGCCGGCGCTCTGCCTCGGCGTCGTGGGACTGCCGCCCGCGATGGTGTTTGGAAAAATCCTGCCCGGCATCGCGGTCTCGTATCTCGCGGGCAACCTCTTCTACGCGTGGCAGGCACACCGGCTGGCGCGGGCGGAGGGGCGCAGCGACGTATGCGCACTGCCGTTCGGTCTGAACACGCCGACGTTTATCGCGTATGTTTTCCTCGTGATGCTGCCCGCGAAACAAATCGCCAAGGCGGCGGGCGCAGCGGACCCCGACACGATTGCGTGGCAGGCGGGACTGGTCGCCTGCATCGGCTCGGGGCTGATTGAGTTCTTCGGGGCGTTTGTCGCGGAGCGCGTGCGAAGAATGACCCCGCGCGCGGCGCTGCTGGCGGCGCTCTCGGGTGCGGGCCTCGCATTTCTCTCCCTGAATTTTTTGATCACGACCTTTGCGCATCCGATCGTGGGCTTCGTGACGCTTGGGCTGGTGCTCCTGTTCTACTTTGGCGGCGTGAAGCCGAAGTGGGGCATCCCCGCGGCGCTCGTGGTCTTGCTCGTCGGCACGGCGCTCTCGTGGCTCACGGGCATCGCCCCGAGCGGCCCGCGGCCGACGGACTCGCTCGGGTTTTATCCGCCCCTGCCGGTCTTGGGTGATCTGTGGCGCGGATTGGTGAGTGGGCAGTTCTGGCTTTACCTGCCGGTGGTGATTCCGCTTGGGCTGCTGAACTTGCTGGCTTCGCTCCAGTGCATCGAGTCGGCAGCGGCGGCGGGCGACAACTATGCGGCGCGGCCCTCGTTGCTCGTGAATGGCGCCTCGACGCTCGCGGCGGCGTGCTTCGGCTCGCCGTTTCCGACGTCGATCTACATCGGGCATCCGGCGTGGAAGCGCATGGGCGCGCGCGCCGGCTACTCGACGCTCAACGGTATTTTTATCACGGCCGTGTGCCTGACCGGATCGATGGCGCTGATTGGCTGGGCGGTGCCGGCCGACGCGGGGATCGCGATCATCGTGTGGATCGGCGTGATCATCGCGGTGCAGTCGTTTGAGGCGACGCCGTCGAAACACTGGCCGGCGGTCGTGCTGGGCATGGGGCCAGTGTTGCTGATGTGGGTAGCATTTTTCTCCAAGAACGCGCTGCGCATCGCGGGCATGGGGGCGACGCCGGGGCAGGAATTTTCACCGAAGCTCGTGGAGTTGTTTCACGCTTCGGGCACGCCCATCGAGGGCGTTTTCGCTGTAGAACAGGGGGCGTTCTACTGCTCGGTGGTCGTCGCGGCGGTGACGGTGTTTATCATCGAGAAACGGCTTGTGACCGCGGCGCTTTGGCTGTTTGCCGCGGCGGGGCTGAGCGCGCTCGGGCTGCTGCACTCGTGGCGCTTCTCGGCGTCGGACACGGTGAACGCGCTGCCGATCCTAGAACGGCTCACGCAAACGGCGGCGCCGGGAGGAACGCTGTTTCCCGCCGCGGCCTATGCGATCGGCTATGCGGCGACGGGCGTGGTGCTGCTTCTGGCGCGATGGTTCACCGTGTCGGGCGAGCGGGAATGAAAAAAGGCCGCCCGGTGAGGCGGCCTTGTAACCTGCTGCGGAAGCGAGGTGCGGATCAGTCGTTGCCGCTGATTTAGTTCTTACCTGACTTCGCGGCCTTCTGGCGTTCGCCGTTGTGGAGGATGCGCTTTCTGAGGCGCAGGTTCTTGGGCGTGACCTCGACGAGTTCGTCGGCGGCGATGTATTCGATCGCACGCTCAAGGGAGAGCTTGGTCGCCGGGGTCAGGCCGGTGGCGACGCCTTCGCCCTGGGAGCGGAAGTTGGTGAGCTTCTTTTCTCGGACGGCGTTACAGGCGATGTCTTCGTTCCGGGGATTTTCGCCGACGATCATGCCCTCGTAAACCTGCTCGCCGGGGCTGACGAAGAGCTTGCCGCGCTCCTGGCACATGACGAG
>JANNEY010000621.1:0-6680 GCA_031379235.1 Opitutaceae bacterium
TGGAAAACTTGGCCGACCTCGCGGTGCTCCTTCGGCAGGAACCCAAGGAGGGAGTGAAATCGCATGCCGGATGGCATAGTTTCAAACCAGCCGAGTTCGCCGGCGGCACCGCCCCACAATATTCCGTCCCTACCATATTCCAAGCCGCTCAAGGCGTAGGAGTCGCCTGCGGGGCTTTGATCCCAGCGCTCGCCATCGAAGGTTACCAAGCCACGCGCGCCAAATTGCATCCGGCCGGTGGCATCCTGCGCAATTGCCATGCTCCGATCATCGAGGCCCAGGCTGGACGCCAAATAGGATGAAATGATCGGATAGCCCTCAACCGCGCGGACCGGCAGCGGCAGCCATGCCAGTGCCGCGGCGAAAAACGCCACTCGGCCAACGCTGGGGAGGGGGTGCGTCACGGCAAAATCAGGGGCGATCCCGAATCCATTGGCGATGGCAATTTTTTGTTCTACCGGAATTCCGGTAGTTTGAAAATTCGCACCCTAAAAGCTGGGAATAGATATTTTGGGCGCGATGAAATCTATCAAACGAATCGTGTTTGGTGTTATCTCCAGCCTGCTGCTTGCGGCGGGCTTTGTTCATGCCGCCGGAGGCGTTGAGCCGATCTCCAGCCTTTCAAATGCGATCGAAAGCGAGTCCCATGGTTCAAGTCCTGGTTGTGTGACCGAATGCGATCTTGCGGACGGGGAATGAGCTGAAACCTCCTGCCATGCTCAGCCTCGCCCCTCTCCGCTACCGCAATGTGGCCGCCGAGCACGGCGGGCCGGTTGCGAAGGTTGAGTCCAGTCGGGTGACCGTTCGCGGCCAACCGATGATTCAGGCCAACGCTTGGCTCCGGCCGGATTTAGCGCGGAAGAAGAAAGAGGTGCTTTTCAGTAACGCGGATGGCTCGGGCACGCATGCGGTGGCATCAATCGCCCGGCACAAGGCGATCTCTGAGGCCATGGAGCGCTGGGCTTTCCAGGCGACCGTGCGTTCGGAGCGGGCGGCGGAGTTTGGCTTTGACCTCGACCCCACGTCGAACGGCATGTCGGCGTTTCCGGGCTTGCTGCCGCGGCAGGCCCGGCGTGCGGCGGTGCTTGAGGCGATCGAGCGCCACTGTATTTTTGCGTGGTGGGAGGGTCGGGCCGAAGGGCGCTTCTTCGACACGGACTGGCCTGGAGTCTCCGCGGTGGCGATCAATGGTCCGTTTGGCGGCGTGGCGGTCATTGTCTTTTCACGCACGGAGTGGGGCGGCTACGCCTATGGTCATGCCGCGGAGGAATCGTTTGGAGCGGCTTGCGAACGTGCTATCGTCGAGCTGGCTCGTCACGAATGGTTGCTCCGCTCGGTGTGGTTGGCGCGCGTCGCGGGCGAGAAGGTAGCGCCAACGCATCTGCTTGAGCGCCGCTGCCTCTTTTTCGCGAGCGACGAAGGGCACGCCTTGTTTCTCGCACGAGCGACAGCGGCAGCAGCTGGTCCGGCGCTGCGGCCGGAGATCATTTGTGATCGCGACATTCCGGGACCCTGGGACCAGTTTGCGACGGTCTGGCGGTTTGCCCTGCGGCCGGTGTCGGAGGGATTTATCGCCGGTGGGGAGCGCTATTTTTTTCTATGACGCATTCTGCCTGCTATTAGATGTAGTCGGGAAACCGTTCTATCTCGGTGGCGTCTTGGCGCTCAAATTGTGTATGTTATCACCATTCCCTCCTCCTTGCTTAAGACGCTGATATTATTGTCATGAAAATTCTGCACCTCGAAGACAATGCAGCCGACGCTGCGCTGGTGCGGGAAGTGGTGAGCCGGGCCTGGCCGTTCTGTGTGATTACGCGGGTCGCTTCCCGTGGTGAATTTACGGGTGAACTCGACCGGGTGGGGTATGATTTGGTGCTGGCGGATTTTTTTCAGGCAGATTTGCCGGGGTTGGAGACGCTCGCGCTGGTGAGAAAATTGGCCACGGATGTCCCGGTTATTTTTGTTTCCGGGACGAACTCAAAGGTTCAGACGGAAAAATTGATCGAGGCTGGTGCCGAGGATTCCCTGCTAAAAGATCGTCTCGCCCGGTTGCCAACCGAGATGCTGCGCGCGCTGCGGGAGCGGGACGAGCGGCGCAAGCGCCGGGAAGCCGAAGACCGCAGCCGGGAGTTCGCCGGCTATCTCAATCAAGCGCGCGAGGCGATTATCGTCACCAATCTCGACGGCCGGATCGACTTCTGGAGCCAAGGGGCGGATCGGCTCTTTGGCTGGAAATCCGATGAAGTGCTCGGGCGAACGGCTGAGCAGATCTTCGACCCGGCCATCAGCGCCAACTTGGGCGCTGCCCGTGATGAGACGCTGGCAAAGGGGGAGTGGATTGGCGAACTGCGGATGCGGAATCGCCAGGGGCGGGAACTCATCGTCGAGTCCCGCCAATCGCTCATCCGTGACGAGAGCGGCCGACCCAAGGCGCGGCTTTCCATCAACAGTGACATTACGGATCGGAAGCGACTGGAAGAGCAGTTTCTTCGTTCCCAACGGATGGAGGGCATCGGACTCCTCGCGGCGGGCATCGCGCACGATCTGAACAACATGCTGGCGCCGATCCTACTGGCGTCGTCGATGCTGCGCGAGCACGTGAGCGATCCCGCTGCGATTGGATTGCTGGGCACACTGGAGAAAAGCGCGGAGCGCGGCGCAAACTTGGTGCGCCAGATCGTGGCCTTCGCGCACGGCACGACGGGCGAGCACCGGCCCTTGCAGGTGAAGCATCTGTTGCGTGATATTTCAGCGGTGGTGACCGGCACTTTCCCGAAATCGATCCGGCTGGAGGATCGCGTCGCGTCTGATCTCTGCTCGATCCGCGGCAACCCGACGCAGATTCATCAAGTCATGCTCAACCTCTGTGTGAATGCCCGCGACGCGATGCCCGATGGCGGCACGCTCCGGTTGCGCGCAGAAAATCGGGTGCTGAGTGTCGGGGCGGCGGAAGCGATCGAGGGTGGGCGTCCCGGCGTGTTTGTCGTGCTGCATGTGGAAGATACTGGCACGGGTATTCCCCCGGAAGTGTTCACCCGGATGTGGGAGCCATTTTTCACGACGAAGGAATCGGGCAAGGGCACCGGTCTCGGCCTCGCCACGGTGCGCGGAATCGTGGAAAACCACGGTGGGTTCATTGAAGTGAGCACCGTGTGTGGCGTGGGTTCATCGTTCCGCATTTTTCTTCCCGTGGTGGAGAGCGAAGAAGCGGAAAAATTAGCTCCGGCGTCGCGGCCACTGCCGCCCGGCAAGGGCGAATTGATTTTGGTGGTCGATGATGAGCGGCAAATTCGCGAGATGCTCACGACGATGCTGGGTCGCAACGGCTATCGCGTGATTGTCGCGGCGGATGGAGCGGCAGCGGCGGTGTTGTTCGCTCAGCGGGCGGCGGAAATCCGCCTCGTGATCACCGACCTGCACATGCCGCATCTCGACGGCGCGATGCTGGGGCGGACGCTCCGGCGCCTCAATCCTCTCACCAAGGTGCTGGTCGTGAGCGGCCTCTCCTCGTCGCTCGGTAATCGGCCGGCGTTCAAGCCGGAGGAATTTGCGGACGGATTTTTGCACAAACCCTTCAAGACCGAAGCGCTGCTCTTGAAAGTGCACGAGTTGTTGCACCCGGCTGATGCCGCTTTGCCTGCCTCCGCGCCTTAATTTCTCCCTCGAGCGTCGAACCTCACGGTGCCGCCCATGACGCACCGGGTCGGCGCGGCGGCGGTGTTGGGCAGCTGACATTTTGTGGATATGCTGCCGCGATCGTGGCGCGGATTTTTGCGATGGAATTTTCGTGAAATGGAGCCGGGCGCTGTCCGTGGCAGGCGGGCCTCATCGGGAGAAAATTGGAACCTCGCGGTGAAATGTGTTTCCTGAAGACACGATGCTTTGCCCCATCCATCCCATGCTGTTGCTCGTCGCCGTCTTCTCCGCGGCTCCGATGGTGTCCGCCCAGAGCCCGACCAGCAGGGTAGATGGGATTGCGTCGGATGACGCGGTCGCTCGCAGATCGGGTCTTTCACCGCGCGTGGCCGCACTGTTTGCGGCTGCGACCCCCAGATATTCAGCACCTCCGGCTGCGGAAAATGGTTTAACGGTGCGCACCGCCGATGGACCCGATCAACCGGCCAATGGCATCGTGCGCTTGCCCGACTTCCTCGTGCGTGAGGCGAAGCTCCCGACGCCCGAGGAAGTCAGATCGAGAAAGGAGCTCGAGCGCTGGGCGATGGATAAATATCTCGGGCCCGAGAGTGGTTTCGACCGCGGGATGTTGAACCTGTTCACGCTGCCACAACTCTGGCGGAAAATTCCGGTGCTCGGCCAGATCCTTCCTTGCCCGATTCCGGCGGTCACCAACGAGGAGCGCGCGATGATGCATTACTACGAGGACGAGCGCCTGCGAAAGATGAAGGACCTGCTGGATCTTGCCGCCATGGCGAAACGGGATCCCGGTGCGCTCGGCGGTGAAAACCTGAAACGCGAGGTGCAGAAAACCTTCCTGCGTGACTCGGGTTACGGGCGGTGACTCAGTAAAACACCGTGCGGTCGAGGCTGCGGTATTGGATGGCTTCGAGCAGGTGAGGGGCGGCGATGGCTTCGGTGCCGGCGAGATCGGCGATGGTGCGCGCAACTTTCAGAATCCGATCGTAGGCGCGGGCGGAGAGCGAGAGCTGCTCCATCGCCTGCTGCAGCAGATCGCCGAGCGTGGAATCGATGGCGCAGTGTCTGCGGATCTGGGCGTGTGGCATGCGGGAATTACAGGTGATCTTGGTGCCGATGAAACGCGCGTGTTGGCGCGACCGCGAGGCGTTCACGCGTTCGCGCATCGCAGCCGAGGTCTCGCCGGGTTTTTCCGTGCGCAGTTCCGTGAGTGAAAGCGCCGGGGCCTCAATGTGCAGGTCGATGCGGTCGAGTAGCGGACCGCTGATGCGCGCACGGTAGCGCTGCACTTGCGCGGGCGCGCACCGGCATTCGCGCTTGGTGTCACCTAGATACCCGCACGGACACGGATTCATCGCGGCTACGAGCATCAGCGAGCAGGGGAGGGTGATTTTTCCCGCGCTGCGCGAGATGGAGACTTCGCCGTCTTCGAGCGGCTGGCGAAGTGTTTCGAGGGCGGAGCGCTTGAATTCGGGCAACTCGTCGAGGAAAAGCACGCCGTGGTGCGCGAGGGAGATTTCGCCCGGGCCGGGAATGGTGCCGCCGCCGAGCAGGGCGACATCTGAGACGGTGTGGTGCGGGGTGCGAAACGGCCGTGCGCCCCAGGTCATCTCGCCGTTGATGGTCCGGCCCGCCGCGGAGTGAATGCTTAAAATCTCCAGATGTTCGTCGAGCGTGGGCGCGGGCATAATGGTCGGGATGCGTTTCGCGACCATCGATTTTCCCGAACCCGGCGGCCCGATCATCAGCAAATTGTGCGAACCCGCCACGGCGACTTCGATGGCGCGGCGCAGCGCGTGCTGACCCTTGATCTCGGAAAAGTCCGCGGCGTCAGGCGAGGCCGGGGTGTTGGTGCGCTGGCGCGCGGCCTTGGGATCGAGCGCGGTGAGCGGCTTTTCTCCGCCGAGGAAACGCACCGCGGTGCTCAGCGAGTCGACGGCATAAATTTCCACGCCCTCGACCAACGCCGCTTCCTCGGCGGAGATCGCGGGGAGGAGCAGACCGCGTTTGCCGAGTCGGCGCGCGAGGCGGGCCATCGCGAGCGCGCCGCGCACGGGACGCGTGGCACCGGAGAGACTGAGTTCACCGGCAATCAACCAATCGGTGAGGTGCGTGCATTTGAGCTGGCCCGTGGCGGCGAGAACACCGAGCGCAATCGGGAGATCGTAGAATGGCCCTTCCTTGCGCAGATTGCCGGGCGCAAGATTGATCGTGGTGCGGGTGCGCGGTGGGCGAAAGCCGCTGTTGTTGAGCGCGGTAAATACGCGATCACTCGATTCCTTCACGGCGGTGTCGGCGAGTCCGACCAGATACCACTTGGGATCGCCGCTCTCGCCGGCGTTGACCTCGACGTGGACGACCGCGGCATCGATTCCTTGGAGCGCGGCGGAGGTAATCGTGGCGAGCATGCGCGACCAGCGACGGCGAATCGCTGGCTGCGCGCGACGTTTTTTCGGAGCGAAAATGGGGATGATTAAGCATTTGCCGAGCACGCCGACGGTCCTAATGATCTTGCCCTACGACGCATGAGAGTGGGCATCACAGGCGGGGTAGGCTGCGGTAAATCGACGGTGGCACGCGCGCTAGAGCAGCGCGGCTTCCGCCGGCTCGATTCCGATCGCATCGTGCGTGATCACGTGCTGGCGGAGCCCGCGGTGTTGGCCGCGCTGCGCACGCGTTATGGCGATGCGGTGTTGGAAAATGACGCCGGCTCCGACCACGGCAGCGGTCTGCGCGTGAATCGGCCGGCACTGGCCGAGCGCGTTTTCGCCAGCGATGCCGAGCGGCTTTGGTTGGAAGATCTGACCCATCCGCGTGTATTCGCGGCCTGGTCGGAGGCATTTGCCAGCGACCTCGATGCCCGTTGGGCGGTCGAAGTGCCGTTGCTCTTTGAGAAAGGTTTGGAGAATTGGTTTGATTTCACCGTATGCGTGGCCTGTGCTCCCGACCAGCAACTCGCCCGACTGGAGCAACGCGGTCTCCCTCGTCCGCTCGCCGGGCAGCGAATCTCCAAGCAACTGCCGCTG
>JANNEY010000652.1:0-2648 GCA_031379235.1 Opitutaceae bacterium
CGGCTGATTGTGCAGGCGCCGACGGGCTCGGGTAAATCCACGCAGATTCCGCAGATGCTGTGGAAGCACGGGTTGCTCGGCGACCGCGGCGAAGTCGTCGTGCTGCAACCGCGCCGGCTGGCCGCGCGCATGCTCGCGAAACGAGTGGCCGAGGAAGCCGGCACCCGGCTCGGCGAGGGCGTCGGCTACCAAATCCGACTCGAATCACGGGTGAGCGAACACACGCGCATCCGTTTCGTGACCGAGGGAATTTTGCTCCGGCAGATGTCGTTTGACGCCACGCTGCGCGGCATCAGCGCGATTGTGTTCGACGAGTTTCACGAGCGGCATCTCTACGGTGATATCTCGCTCGCGCGCGCCGTGCAGATTCAGCAGAGCACGCGCCCCGATCTGAAAATCATCGTGATGTCGGCGACGCTCGATGCGGGCGCGCTGAAAACTTACCTCGCGCCCTGCGACGTGCTCGTCTCGCAGGGCCGCAGTTTTCCCGTGCGGATCGAGTATCTGCCCAAAGCCGTGAGCTTCGAAAACGATCCAGTGTGGGACGTCGCGGCGCGGGAGTGTGAACGGATCGCGGGTGAGACCGACGGCGATTTTCTCGTGTTCATGCCCGGCGCCTACGAGATCAATCGCACGGTGCAGGCGATTCAGGGCGCACGGGCGCTGCGTGATTTCGTGGTCTTTCCGCTGCACGGGGAACTCCCGCCCGAGCAGCAGGACCGTGCGGTGGAGCGCTACGAAGCCCGTAAAATCATCGTCTCCACCAATGTCGCCGAAACCTCGCTCACGATCGACGGCGTGACCGCGGTGATTGATGGTGGCCTCGCGCGTGTGGCGCGGTTCGATCCGCACCGCGGGATCAACACGCTGCTCGTCGAAAAAATCTCAGCCGCGAGCGCCGATCAGCGCGCGGGCCGCGCTGGTCGCACCGCGCCGGGGGTGTGCGTGCGGCTCTGGACGGAGCGCGAGCATGGGCTGCGGGCCCCGCAGGAATTGCCTGAGGTAAAGCGGCTCGATTTGTCGGAGGTCGTGCTGACGCTGAAGGCGAGCGGGATCGACGATGTGTTCACGTTTCCGTGGTTGGAGAAACCGGAGCAAAGGGCGCTGGAACGCGCGGAGACGCTGCTAGCCGATTTAGGGGCGATAGGTGGGCCGGGCGCTCCGCGCGCGGCTTCTGCGGATTCGAGTTCCGAACGGCCGGGCGCGGAGCGCCCGGCCCACCGCTCGATCACCGACATCGGCCGCAAGATGCTCCGCTTCCCCGTGCACCCGCGCTACGCGCGGATGTTTCTCGCGGCGGAAGAGCGCGGCTGTGTGCGGCCGGTCGCGCTGATGGCCGCGCTGACGCAAGGGCGGAGTTTCTTGCTGCGGGGCGTGGACAAGCGCACCGAGGAAGCTCGTGACGATCTTCTCAGTGAAGAGCACGAGAGCGATTTTTTCCTGCTCATGCGGGCATGGCGCTACGCCGATCAGGCGAACTATGGCCTCGAGGCGTGCCGCCGCCTCGGCATCCACGCCCAAGGCGCGCGGCAGGTCGGGCCGCTCTTCGAGCAGTTTCTCGCCATCGCGGCGAAGGAAGGGCTCGATGTGGCCGAGCAGCGCGTCGACAGCACCGCGGTGCGCAAGTGCGTGCTCGCGGGATTTTCCGACCAGCTCGCGCGGCGGCTCGATGCGGGCACGCTGCGTTGCGAGCTCGTCCACGCGCGCCGCGGCGTGCTGGCGCGCGAGAGCGCGATTCAAAAGTCGCCGCTGCTCGTGGCCGCCGAAATCAGCGAGATTGGTCGCGGCGACGGCGAGGTGAACACGCTGCTCACCCTGGCGACCGCGATCGAGGAAGCGTGGCTGAAGGAAATTTTCCCCGGCGATTTTGTGGAAGCGAAGTCGGTCAGTTACGATTCCGAGATCAAGCGCGTGGTGACGCGACGCGAACGGCGTTTCCGCGATCTCGTGCTCGAGTCGAAATCGAGTTCCGACGAGGCACCGTTGAACGAAGCCGCGGCGTTGTTGACGAAGGAAGTGCTGGCGGGCCGGCTCAAACTGGAAGCTTGGGATGAGACCGTGGAGCAGTGGATCGTGCGGGTGAACCGGCTGGCGGAGTGGTTTCCCGAACTGGAGGTCAGCCCCATCACGGACGCCGACCGCGCGACCTTGATCGAGCAAGTGTGCTACGGGGAACTCGGCTACCGCGGCATTAAGGACAAGCCGGTCATACCGGTGCTGCGCGACTGGCTGACGGCGGAACAGTTTGCCGTGCTCGACGATTATTTGCCGGAGAAGCTGGTGATGGGCAACGGGCGCAAGGCGCGCCTCACCTATGCGAAAGAAGGACCGCCGATCATGAGTGCCCGCATTCAGGAACTCTACGGCATCGAGGGGAAATTCACGATTGGCCACGGTCGAGTGACAGTGAAGTTCGAGGTCCTCGCGCCGAATCACCGGCCGATCCAAGTGACCGAAGACCTCACGAATTTCTGGCGCGAACAATATCCAAAGATTAAGGCAGAACTTTCGCGGCGCTATCCAAGACACGAGTGGCGCTAGCGGTGCTTTCCCGGCTCAGCCGGAACGATGCAGTCGGGAAAGGTGGGGCGGGGGGTGCGCGGCCGGGCAACCCCGGGGGGCCAAGTACCCCCCCCCCCGGCGCGCCC
>JANNEY010000658.1:0-13234 GCA_031379235.1 Opitutaceae bacterium
CGCGGAGTTCCGCGCGCAGGAGCGCGATCCGAACAGCAGTCACGAGGAGCACGGCACTCGCGAGGGCGGCGGCGCCCAACACGGCGGTGCGTGCGATCGCGACCGTCGTGACCAAGCCGGACGCTGGATAGTCGAGGACTAGTGTAGTCCATTCGGCCAGCAATGCGCCCGCGACGGCCACGGCGATCATGGTAACACACGAGAATCGCGAAAGGTCCGTGCTGGCACCGCGCCGGCGGGTGTAGTTTCGAGCAACGCTGCAAGCGAGCAGCGCAAGCGCGACGAGTGCGATCGCATCGACGCGAAATCGCACTACGGCATCAAGCAGTTGAAGGGTCGACGGCATGGAGGCAGCTTCAGTTGCAGAAACTGCCTGGTCTTGGGGCCCGCTGCAAAAGGCGGCGTTACTTACCGATTACTTACCAAACCGCGTGCTGCACTAAGTGGTGCTACGCCCACGGAAGGAACCTGACCAACTATTGGGCCTGGCGGGCGACCTTGCGTGTCGCCGGCTCCTCCCCGGTGGGCAGGGCGAGCAAATCGTAGTCTTCGTAGCCGGTGATTTTCACCTGCGCGAATTCACCGACGGGCACGGTGATCGGCAGGTAAACGCGGCCGTCGATGTCGGGTGCATCGGCCTCGCCGCGGGCGACGCCGGGCTCTTCGACGAGCACTTGCAACGTCCGGCCGACAAAATTCTCGCTCACGTGCGCGGCGATTTCCTTTTGAAGCTTCATCACCCGATGCCAGCGCGCTTCCTTGGTTTTCTTTGGCAGTTGGTCATCCATCTTGGCGGCACGAGTGCCTTCTTCCTGTGAGTAGCGGAAGACCCCAAGCCGATCGAACTTGGCCTCGCTAATAAACGCGCACAGCTCGTCCACGTCGGCCTCGGTCTCACCCGGAAAGCCCACGATGAAGGTCGTGCGGATCGCGATGCCGGGGATGCCGGCGCGGATGCGCTTGATCAGGTCGCGAATGTAGGCGGACGAAGTCTCGCGCTGCATCAGCCCGAGCATGTGATCGCTGATGTGCTGGAGCGGAATGTCGATGTAGCGCGCGACCTTCGGGCACTCGGCGATTGTCCGGATGAGTTCGTCGCTCCAGTGCGCCGGGTGCGTATAGAGGAGGCGAATCCAGAAATCGCCCTCGATCGCGTTGAGCTGGCGGAGCAAGGTCGTGAGCGCGGTGCCGCGTGACGAGTCGACGGGCGTGCGCGGGTTCGGGCGCTGCTCCCAAGTGTCCATGCCGAAGAACGTCGTGTCTTGCGAAATCAGGTTAATCTCCCTCACGCCTTCGCGCACGAGCTGCCGGGCTTCGGCGACGACGCTCTCGACCGTGCGGCTGCGGTGCCGGCCGCGAATCTGCGGGATAATGCAAAAGGTGCAGGGGTGGTTGCAGCCCTCGGCGATTTTGATGTAGGCGAAATGTTTGGGCGTGAGCCGGAAGCGCGGCGTGTCGTAGTCCGGGATGTAGGTCGAGCGGCCTTCGATGAACGAGGCCGGCGCGTCTTCCGCTCGCCGTTCTTTGGCGAAGATTTCCGCGATGATGGGCGCGACCTTCGTGACCTGATCCAGGCCGATAAAGGCATCGACTTCGTCGTGCAGCTCGGTCGTGAGATTTTTCGAGAATCGCTGCGACATGCAGCCGGCGACGATCAGCTTCTGGTTTTTGCGGCGCTTCGTCATGCCGCGCTGCTGATGCACTTCGAGGATGTGGCCGATCGATTCCTCCTTCGACGAGTCGATAAACGAGCACGTGTTAACGATCACGACATCGGCATTTTCCGCGTCGGGAATGACGCTCATGCCAGCCTGGTGTAGGTGGCCAATCATGATCTCGGAATCGACGAGATTCTTGGCGCAACCGAGGGAAATCAGACTGACTTTGATCATGCCGGTAAAAAGCGAAACGGCCCCGACAGGTCGGGGCCGCGATGCGGGCGGGAAAGTTCGGGCGTGAGCTCCGGTTACTTCTTTTTGGCGGCGGTCTTCACCCGCGCCTTCTTGCGCTTGAGATAGGCGGCCCGGCGTTTGCGTTTGATATACTTGTTGAGTTGTTGACCCATGGTTTTGGAAGAGTGAAGGGTCGATGTTTCAGAGGGGGCGGGTCGAGTCAAGCGCCGGGCTGGCGGCGTGGTGCGACCAGCTTGACCACCCGCTTCCGGCGCCCCCAAGGTTGGGGCATGACCTCGAAACTGCTGCCCCTCGCAGTCGCCGGTTGGCTCGTCCCGGCGCTGGCCGCTGCCGACCTCACGCTGCATACGTTCAAGAAACAGCACCTCGAAAAATTCTACTGGAGCGAAGGCGCCGCGTTCGGCGACCTCAACCGCGACGGCAAACCCGACGCGATCTATGGCCCCTACTGGTTCGAAGGCCCTGAATTCACCAAGCGCCACGAGCTTTACGCCCCGACGAAGACCACGACCGTGAAGGAAAAGGATGGCACCGCGCGCACCTTTGGCGGCTGGCATGGCGCGATGGGCAACGCCAATGCCTACTCGAACGATAATTTCTTCACGTTCGTCCATGACTTCGACGGTGACGGCTGGCCCGACGTGCTCACCTACGGCCTCCCGCACACGCCCGCTTATCTCTATCTCAACCCGGCCGGTCGTGACGGCCACTGGGCGCGCCACGCCGTGCTCGACGAAGTGGACAACGAATCGCCCACGTTCCTCGATCTCACCGGCGACGGGAAACCTGAAATTGTGTCCGTGAACAACGGTAACTTCGGTTACGCCTCGCCCGATTGGAAAAACCTGACGGCGAAGTGGACGTTTACCCCCATCTCCGCGGGCGGCACGTGGCAGCGCTACACGCACGGCCTCGGGGTGGGTGACATGAACGGCGACGGCCGGCTCGACGTGCTCTTCAAGGACGGCTGGTTCGAACAGCCCGCTTCGCTCGCTGGCAATCCGCCGTGGAAGCTGCACAAGTTTTTCTTCGCGCCCGGCGGTGCGCAGATGTTCGCCTACGATGTGAACGGCGATGGCCGCACTGATGTGATTACAGCGCTCGCCGCGCACGGTTTTGGTTTTGCATGGTATGAACAGCTTCCCGATCGCGACGCCTCAGGGGAGCTGCAGTTCAAGCCGCACATCTTCCTCAACAAGGAGCCGAGCGAGAATCGCTACGGCGTGGCGTTCTCCGAGATCCACGCCGTCGAGCTCGTCGATGTCGATGGCGATGGCCTCAAGGACATCGTCACGGGAAAATGTTTCTGGGCGCACGGTCCGCCTGGCACCGCCATCGCGCCTGCCGACGCTGGCGCCCCTGCCGTGCTCTATTGGTTTAAGCTCACACGCCTTCCTGGTGGTGGCGTGGATTGGATCCCGCATCTGATCGACGACGATTCCGGCGTCGGTCGCCAAATCGGCCTCGGCGACGTGAACGGCGACGGCCGGCCCGACCTGATCATCGGCAACAAGAAGGGCGCCTTCGTCTTTACCCACGAAGCCCGCCGCGTCACGCCCGCCGAGTGGGCGAGGGCGCAACCGAAAGTGCTTTTTCCCGACGCCGAGAAAAATTCTCTCACGGCGCGCGACGTCGTCACCCACACTCCGCGCGCGGCCGATGCCGCAAAAGCCGCGAAGGAACCAGGCAAAAAATCGGGCGTCAACGACGCTGCGCCGGCGGCGAATTCGAAGTGAGCCGAACGTCTCCGCTTTTGACGATCAGAGGCCAGCTCCACTTGCACTGAATACGATCCATGCTCGACGGGCCAGATCCTGCTTCCTCACCCGCGCCGGCGGTGCCGCCCCATCGCCGCCGGCCGCGTTATGCCGGAAAAAATCCGCGCCATTTCGCGGATAAATACAAGGAGCACGATCCCGCCCGCCACGCCGCCACCGTCGCGAAGGTGCTCGCCTCCGGCAAGACGCCCGCCGGCACCCACCGCCCGATCATGGTGGCCGAAATTTTGGCCGCATTGGCGCCTCAGCCCGGCGAGAGCGCGGCGGATTGCACCTTGGGCTATGGTGGCCACACCCGGGAAATCCTCGCCCGGCTGGCGCCGGGCGGTCGCTTGCTCGGCCTCGACGCCGATCCCATCGAGCTGCCGAAAACCGAGGCCCGTCTGCGTGCCCTGGGTTTTGGCCCGGAGGTTTTCACGGCCCATCGCAGTAATTTCGCCGGCCTTGCGCAGGTGATCGCGGCCACGGGCTTGAGCGCGGTCGATGTGATTTTGGCCGATCTCGGGATCTCCTCGATGCAGATCGATGATCCGACGCGCGGCTTTTCTGTGAAACACTGCGGCCCGCTCGACATGCGCATGAATCCGACCCGCGGTCAGCCCGCGTCCGCTTTGCTCGCCCGCAGCCGTGCCGTCGATCTCGCCCGCCTGCTGACGGATAATGCCGACGAACCGCACGCCGCCGCGCTGGCTCCGCTGCTCGCCGGCCGCGTCTTCGGCACCACCACTGAGTTGGCGGAAGCGATCCGCGCTGCGCTCCCGCGCGTGAGCGATATTACTGCCGACTTGACCGTGCGCCGCGTCTTCCAGGCACTGCGGATCGCGGTCAACGACGAGTTTTCGGCGCTGGACACCTTTCTGCGTGCTCTGCCGCAGTGTCTCAAACCCGGCGGCCGCGTCGCCGTGCTAACGTTTCATTCAGGGGAAGATCGTCGCGTGAAAAAAGCCTTCGCCACTGGCCAGCGCGAAGGCCACTACGCGGCAATCGCCGACGAAGTCATTCGGCCGTCACTTGGAGAGCAGAGCGCGAACCCGCGTTCCGCTCCCGCCAAATTGCGCTGGGCCCGCCGAACCGGTTGAGACGCCGATCCCGTCGCGTCGTCTCCCGGCACTTCATTTCGCTCGTCGAGCATCATCGGTCTCCGTCCGTGGAGCGGGGACGAATACGACCTCTTGCTCGCCTTCGATCGGCGTGCGGTCGGCCGGCCGCGAATATGCGTCCGTTGGCACCAGACAGAGCGCAAGGACGCGACGGCGAACTTCGATGAGAATCAGGTCCGCGATGTGAACCGCGATGGCGGTTTCCTAAGCCCGGTCGGCGACATCAAGGCGGTGATGTCCGAATGAACGAAACGAAACGCGTCACCGAAGCCGCCGACGGCACGTTGTCTTTCTACGGGCGGGCGGGAGGAGGGAGCTCGGCCGCTGCTTTGCGGGCCCACAGCTCCGCTTCGACCTCAAGCCAATCGCGTTTGAACGAGGCTTGCTCCGCGGGGTTGAGGGCGGCCCGGACTTTGCCGGGCAAAGCCGGCGCTTCATCGGCGCCTTCGAAAAGCAGCCACTGGCCCTTGATGCGCACAGGCACCACCACGATCTTTCGCGCTGTGCTGCTGGCCTTCTGCGCCAAAAATTCCGCACGCTTGGCCTCGTCCAATTGCTGGCCACTCCAATCAATTTTGATCGGCCAGCCACCATATTTCAGGAGTGCCGCAGCCCGGCGCCCGTTGAGTAGGCCGGCAACATTTTCCAATGCTTCGGCGTGTGAGATCGCCTCTGGGGGCGCGGCGGGGAGGGCAAGCCGGAGGGCGCTCACATCGCCGCCGAGTTGGGAAATTTCATTTTCCGCGGTGGACAGTTCGGCCGCGAGCGCGGCCAGGCGCTGTTGCTGGTTGCCACGTATTCGCTCGAGTTCCCTCGCCGCCGCCCGATCACCGGGCTTGGTTACCAAGAGGGCGTTGGTGTCGATTGCGCCCAGCAGGTCGGTATGTTCAGTGATTAGTCGCCGCCATTTCAACTGCCCGCCGAGGAGTAGGGCGTCGTTCATCGAAAGCCGATTCAGACGCCGGCACAGCGCCGCTTCGATGGCATCGTGACCGCTCGCTTCCCGGCGGGACATGATATCAAGGCGCACCTCCTGAAGCGTGGCTTCCAAGTGGCGCTGGACCTCGGGGTTCAGTTGGCTTGCGACCGTGCGTTTCCACCAAAAAAAATTGGCCGTATCGTCGGCTTGAATTTTTTCCGTCGCAGGATCGTGGCGCCTGCAACCCTGAGCGGCGAGAAAGAGGCCCAGCGCGGCGAGGCACGGCCAAACGATGGGTGAACGCCGACGTTGACCTAGTTGGTTTGGGCGGCGGCGCATGGCTGAGCGATGGCAGACGGGGCGCAGATGATTATGATGTGGGCTGCCCTGTGGGTGGGCGGGTTTTCAGGAAGAACAATGACTGGACGCGAGGATCGAGTGCTCAACTGATCAGTAGCAACCGTGACGTTTGGCCGGGAGTGTTCGCCGGCGCGCGGTGAACGCACGGCGGAACGGGGCTTTCGGGCCAGTCTACCGCGATGCGCCAGAGGTGGCCCAGGCCGAACGAAAAGGGCTGCGCGTGCGGAGTGGAGACGTAGTGGAGGTCGTAACAGTTTTCGTTTAGAAATTCGCGGAAGTCGGCATCGTCGGCCCCGCCGAAAATTTTCAACAGCTCTGCGCGGGTCGCGGGTAAGTCGACGCACCGTTGCGCCTCGTCGTGGCGCAGGCCCTCGGAGGCGGCGCCGTGGTAGGTGCAGAGCCAAGTGTCGGCCTCGATTGGCGCGCTGTCGGCATGCCACGAGTAAACATCGGTCGGCACCGGGCCGGGCTCTTCGTCGCGTGGATAACTTCCGATGCAGTTGAGTTCGGGCGCGCGCCCGAGCGCACGAAGGCGTTGCTGATCATCGAGGAGAATCTCGACGGCGATGCGGCCCGCGTTACTCAACGCGAGGGTGCGCAGGCGCGCCTCGTCGAGCGCGGTGATGCCGTCGGGCACGCCGAGCTGCGCCACGACTTCGCCGAAATCGCCGGGTAACATGCGCGGCCAGCAGAGCGCATTGATGCCGCCAGCGAAGGGGGTGGCGACGAGCTCGTCGAAACTCTGCACAAGCTTGACGCGGTCGTAGCCGGGAGCAGGAGAAAAATTCACCGTGCGCGAGCGCATGCCGATTCTTCCAAATGGTTTACGCCGTGGGCGAGGGAGCGCTGGCGGTATTGGACGCCGTTGCGCCGGAACCGAAAATCCGTCGCCGCTTTGGTCCGGTGCGGGCGGGGAGGGGAGGGCGCGGCGACGACGGGCGTTGGCCGTGGCGGCTGATCCCGAGACGGGCCGCTTCGGCGGCGAAGCCGAGCTGAAGATTCTGCATGCGTTGAAAAAGTCCGAGCAGTTGCTCCGGGAGCGGGTAGCGGTCGAGTCCGGAACGATCGAGCGCGAGGAGCAGTTCGTGCGTGGCTTCGAGGGTTGACAGACAGCCGGGCTCGGGCTGGCGCTTAATCACGTAACGGCTCGGCGCCGCGTTCGAGAACATGATGCGCGGCAGGCGGCGCAGAGTCGCGCTGTCGCGCCACATGTGCCGCACGAGCCGCCACGTGCCATCCAGTAAGAAAACCACGAGCCGCCGCCCGCCGCAATCGCTGGCGTGCAGCTCGCCCTTGGAAAGATCACGGGCGTCGCGGGTCGGATAAAGCAGCACGGGAAAATTTTGTGGATCGTTGATCAACTCCTGCACGGCCTCGTGGGCATCGAAGCCGATCCCCATGTGCAGCTCGCTGTCGGCGAGACAGAGGTGCGTGAGTCGCCCCGTGGCGGCCTTCGCGCGCTTGAATTCGTCCGGGTGCAGGAGGAACACGAATTTCGTGCGCGTCGCCATGGGCGTGATCGAGCCGCACCAACACATCGGCTGGGGCCAGAAACAACGGTAACACATCGCGCGACTCATGAGCGGCGCACGATTGCGGGCGGCCGCGGCCATGACCAGAGGCAAAATGGGGTGCCGAAACGAGTTAATGTCGGCTCGGAATTTGGAATCGTGCGGGCACGAGCCCGGCAGTGGGCGTGCGTTCGTGCCGCGCCGCGATGATGAATGCTCCGCCTGATCCGCCCTCAAAATTCGCTTTCGCATCGAAACGAGGTTCGTGGGCCGGCCCGGCTCGCGGTCGTAGTGTTCTTCCCTGGATCGCCCGGTTCGTTTCGCCAGCGCCGACGAGCAAGCGGCGCGTTGTCGCGAATTGGCTGGTCTGGCGCACAGGCCGTTCCTACACCTCGCTCCACCTGCCATGCCACCCTGCGACCCCGAAACCGCGCAGTGGTTTGCCGCGCACCTGCAGCCGCACGAGGCCATTCTGCGCGTATGGTTGGCACAGGGTTTCGGCCCGCGCCTCGCCGTCGACGATGTCGTGCGGGAGGCGTTTCTCCGCGTGCTGCACGCGCGGGAGACGGGCGAGTTGCAGGCGCCGAAGGCGTTTCTCTTCGCCATCGCGCGCAACCTCGCGCTCGACCAGCTCCGCCGTCACGCCGTCTCGCGCACGGATTCCTTAGTGGAAGCGGACCTCTCAAACGTCTTGGATGACCATGCCAGCATTCCCGAGACCGTCGCCCGCGAACAGGAGCGCGCCCTCTTGACCGAAGCCATCCAGTCCCTGCCCGACCGCTGCCGTCAGGTCATGACGCTGCGCATCGTCTATGGACTGACGCAGCGCGTCATCGGCGAAAAACTCGGCATCTCCGACCGCACGGTCGCCGCGCAGCTCGCGATCGGCACGAAGAAATGCACGGACTCCATGCTGCGCCGGCTCGGTGAGCGGAGACTCAAGCGATGAAACGCCCCGAACCCGAATCTCCCGAGGCCGAGCTCCGCGCGCAGGCCGCTGCCGATTGGCTCGTGCGCCGCGACCGGGGGCTCACCGCCGCCGAGCAGGACGGGTTTCTGCACTGGCTCGCCGTCGATCCACGGCACGGCGAGTGGTTCGCCCTCCATCGCAGCGTCGTTGGTGATTTCAGTGCGCTCGCACAATGGCGTCCGGAGCACAGCGAGGAACCGAATCCTGATCTGCTGGCGGCGCCGCGGCGGCGCATTCACTGGCTCGCACCCGCGTCACTCGCAGCCGCGGCAGCAATCACCGTAGCCTTGGTGTGGTGGCGCGCAACGCCCTCGACGCCCACCGCTGCGCCCGTTGCCGCCAACACCGAACTCAAGCGCCTCATCCTCGAGGATGGATCGTCCGTGGAGCTAAACCACGGCGCCTTCGTGACGACGGAGTTCAGTGCCACCGAGCGCCGCGCTATCCTCGTGCGCGGCGAGGCGCTGTTCACCGTGGCGAAAAATCCGTCGCGGCCCTTCATTGTGCGCGCGGGCGGCGTCGACGTGCGCGCCGTCGGCACGGCGTTCAGTGTGCGGCTCGAGGCGGCGGCCGTGGAAGTGCTCGTCACCGAAGGGCGGGTCGGGGTGGAGCGCATTGACCCCAACGCGCTTCAGCGGCTTGAGGACAAGCCGCTCCACCTCGACGCCGGCCACCGCGCGACCGTCTCGCTCACGAGCACGGAGCCGCCGCAGATCGTCGCAGTCACGTCTCAGGCGATTGCGCAGCACCTCAACTGGCAGCCGACACTCCTCGATTTTTCGTCCGCGCCGTTGTCCGCCGCCGTGGCTGAATTCAACCGCCGCAATCGCGTGCAGTTCATCCTCGCCGATGCCGAACTCGCCGCCATGCCCATCGTCGCCTCGATCCGCTCCGACAACGTCGAGGGCTTTGTGAAATTCCTTGCGGCTGCTCCTCGCGTCCAAGTCGAGCGACGCAGTAAGAACGAGATTGTTGTTTCCCGAAAGTAGATGCCGCCGCGTGCGATCCACCGCCCGCACCATGCTCCCTCCCTCGCGCAGTGAAAAACCACCGCAGCGAAAATACTCTTAGTGAAACCGCCGACCTGAAGCGTCTCAGGGCGCTTGCGAACTACCCCACCATGTTTTGTCGCCTCCTTTTCCGGTGGTGCGCCTGCCTCGCCGCTTGTGCGCTCGGTTGTGCGGCCGCAGCGGCCGAAACCGTGCGTCCGTTCGATATTCCCGCAGGCGACGCGGCGGAAACGCTCAAACTCGCCGCACGCCAAGGCGGCCTTGAGATCGCATTTTTCGCCGAGACGGTGCGTGGTGTGCAAACGCCCGCCCTGCGTGGTGCCTTTTCCACGCGCGACGCCCTCGCGCGTCTCCTGGCCGGCACCGGCCTCTCCCTCGTCGGCGATGCCTCTGCGGGCACGGTCACCATTCGTCGTGAGGGTCCCGGCGCGGCTGCACAAGATCCGTCATCTGCCTCCTCTCCCACCGCTCAGAACTCTGCACTCACCATGAAATCCCGCTCTCTTCTCTCCGCTCTCGCCGGTTGGCTTGCCCTTGGCGACGCGGCCAACGGACAAATCGCCCCGGCCCCGGCCGCCGGACCCGCCGAAGAGACAGTCACGATGAGTGTGTTCGAGGTTTCGAGCAAAGCCGACAAGGGTTACCTGTCGACCAGCTCCATCTCAGCCGGCCGCGTCAACACGCCCGTGGCCAACATCCCACAGTCGCTGATTGTGCTCACGGAGGAATTGATCCGCGACCAGGCGCCGCTGAATCTGAGCGACGTGCTCCGCTTCGCGCCCGGCGTCAACGTGAGCGAGGCGGCGTCGGAGGCCGTGACCATCCGCGGTGTGACCGTGGCGATTCCGCTCGTGGATGGGTTTCGCTCGCCGCGCACCTTTCCTTCCGAGCAGGGTGATATCGAGCGCGTCGAAGTGCTGCTCGGCCCGGCGTCCGTCCTCTACGGCAACGTCTTCGGCGTGGGCGGGATCGTGAATCGCATCACCAAGAAGGCGACGTTCGTGCCGCAGTCGTCGCTGCAACTTCAGTTGCGCGACCAAGAGTCACTGCGCCGTGTCGTCGCGGATACCGGTGGCCCCGTGGCTGGCTCTAAAAAAGTGGCCTACCGCATGATCGTAGCCGTGCAGCGACAGGAATTTCTGCCGGACTTTGCGGACCTGAATCGGATCACCGTCATGCCGAAACTGCGATTCAAGTTACCACACGACTTCGTTTTTGACGTGGCCGGCGAGTATTCCCACCAGACGGGAAACTATTTCAACGGTGATGGCATTCGTCGCGACTACTGGCTCAACGGGGCGATCATCCGCGTGCCAGATGCCTCCAATCCGGCGGCCGATCTCACCCAGGCCAACATCATCAAACGGCAGGGCACTTTCGCCCTCGCGGGCCGCATCAATGAGCATTGGGCGGTGCGTGCGGCCGGTCTCGGCGGCTGGGTGCAGACCAAATCCAACACCATTCCGGTGGCCGCCGTGCTCACCGGCAACGGCACGCTGCTGGCCCGCAACAACGGTGGAAATGTCACGGCTCGCAACCGCGGCGTCGCCAACGTGTTTTTCCAGGCCGATGCGGCGGGCAACTACGTGTTCGAGTCATTCAAACTCAAACCGCTGCTCGGGATCGAATACTCGTTCGACTCCGACGGCACCTACGTGAAGCAGGCCACCACGGCGTTGCCCGCCTTTAATGTTTTTACCCCCGACTATAGCGCCCGCCTGCCGGTGAATTATCTCCGCTTCGCCAATCCGCGCAGCAACACGTTTGGCTACGCCGCCTTTGGCCTCGTGGAGGTGACCACGCTCAAGGACCGCCTCATCTTCAATGCCGGCGACCGCGTCACCGATTGGCGCCTCGTATCGCGCAACGCCGGTCAGAGCACGACCACGGTGTTCTCCAATCGCAATACGACCTACGGCCCGGTCAAGCACGTGCCCCGCTATGGTGCGGTGTTCAAAGTGACCCCTGACGTCAGCGTCTATTACGGCTACAGTGAAGCCTTCCAACCGAGGACGGCCGCCAACCCCGACGGTTCGGTGCTGCCTCCGGTCGAGGGCGTGCAGCACGACTTCGGCGTGAAGGCGTTGCTCTTTGGCGGCCGCGTCTCGCTCACCGCTTCTAAGTTCAAACTCGACCAGCTGAACAACGCGCAGGCCGACCCGACGCGCCCCGGCTTCAACATCGCCAGCGGCGCGCAACGCACCGAAGGCTGGGATGCCTCGCTCGTCGCCACGCTGCTGCCCGGCTGGCAACTCATCGCGGGCTACGCGCACGCCAAGGGCAAAGTCATCGCCTCCGTCACGCCGACGCAGGTCGGCCTCGCGCTGACCGGCTTCCCGGGAAATTCCGCCAGTCTTTGGACGCGCTACGCACTGCGCGAGGGGCCGCTGAAGGGCCTCTCCTTCGGCGCCGGGACGGTCTACGGCGGCCAGTCCCAAATAGTCGTCGCGGGCGCGACAACCCCGCCGCGCTTCATTCCCGCCTATCAGACCTACGACGCGCTCGTTTCCTACGACTGGAATAAAAAGATCCGCCTTCAACTCAATCTCCGCAACCTCACCGACCGCCGCTATTATCCAAGTGGAAATGCGAACAGCCTAGGCGTTGGCGAAGCCCGCACCATCGGGCTTACGACGACCTACTGGTTTTAGTTTCAAGGGAAGGACGGGAGGGCTTTCGAAGAGAACTCGCTTGAGCAGCGGCGCGGTCGCCCGCCATCGTGCGCGTCGTGGCCGCTCCCCCATTTGATCCCACCGACTGGTTTTCGGAACATGTGCTTCCCCACGAGCCCATGCTGCGCGCGTGGCTGCGAGCCAAATTTCCCTCGCTGACCGATCCGGACGACCTGGTGCAGGAGACGTTTTCGCGGGTCCTTCAGGCGCGGGCGACGGCCCCGATTGTCTCGCCCAAGGCATTTCTCTTCACGACGGCCCGCAATCTCGCCCTCGATCAGGTGCGCCGTCAAAAAGTAATCGGCATCGATGCTCTAACGGAAACCTCCGCGCAGTTCGTCTATGATGATGTCCCCGGGGTGTCCGAGACAGTCGGTCGCCGCCAGGAACTCGAACTCTTGACCCAAGCCATCCAATCTCTCCCCGAGCGGTGCCGCCAGGTGCTCACGCTGCGCAAGATCTACGGTCTCTCCCAAAAAGAGATCGCGGCGCAGCTCGGTATTTCGGAAAACACCGTCGAGGCGCAGGTGGGCAACGGCATGCGCCGTTGCGCGGAGTTTCTCGCCGGCCACGGCCTGCCCTGAGCTGCACGCGCTATGGCTACCGACCCGTCCAATGCGGAACCCTCCGCCAATCTCGAAGGTGTCGCCGCGGCATGGCTCGCCCGGCGCGACCGCGGACTCACGGCCGCCGAGCAGGACGCCTATTTGGAATGGCTCCGGGCCGACCTGCGCCACGGCGCGATGATTGCGCGTTTAGAGAAAACGTGGGGCGCGCTCGACGCCCTCGCCGAGTGGCGGCCGGCCCACAGCGCGCGGCCGAATCCGGATTTGTTGGCGACGCCGCCGCTCCGGAAAAGCGGCTGGTCCCGCCTCACGAAATTTCCTTTTACCGTGCGGACGCTCGCGGCGGCTGCGGTCGTGGGCTTAGGCGTTTTCGTGTATCAGTCGGTGTCGCGCCAAGTGCCTACGCCGACCGGCACCGTGCGGGTGATCCCCTCG
>JANNEY010000662.1:0-12074 GCA_031379235.1 Opitutaceae bacterium
GATCAGCGCCACGGCCAAGGTCGATCCGTTCATGACCTATTCGCTCTCGGTGAAGAACAACACCCTCGCAACCCAGACCTACACGTTTGTCTTCGGTGAAACCATGATTCCCACGATCACCGGCGCCTACACGCTGTTCGCGGATATCGCCACGACGATTTCAACCTCTACCCCGCCCGCGACGATTGCTCCCGTCGGAGCGAAAATACAGCAGGTCGCACTATCGAGCGACGGCGGCCTGACGAATTTCAACGGCGGTGTCGGCGTGGGAAATATTCTGACCCGCCCTAACAACGGGACGAGCACCGCCTATGATGCCAGCCCCGTCATCAGCGCTTCCACCGGACTCGTCCTGAATTGGTGGGAATTCCAAACCTCATTCACCCTCACGCCCGGCGGCGACGCCGTCGGACTATCCGGCTTCGCCGAGATTACGCCCATTCCCGAGCCGGGAGCCTACGCGTTGCTGGCCAGCTGCGGCGTCTTCGGTTTGGTCGCATTCCGGCGGATGCGCCGGGCGGCGGCCTGATTTTCCCTCGCTGAATTCGGTCGCGGGCGAAATTACGCCCGCTTCAGAACAAAAAGACTGGCGGCTCCAAACAGGAGAACGGTCAGCACCACTTTGCCGCCTGGGGGCATTGACGGGACAGGCAACACCGGATCCGCCGGCACGGAGGCCAAGACGCCGTCGATCCAGTCGGCACGGACCGAAATGCGCGTCGCGTAGAATCCGCTCGGCACCGGCGAACTACCCGCGACGAGCACCCAATTTGCACTGGAGCCATAGTAGAGGCCGCGAGCGTCGAAGATGGCCGCGTTGAAGCCGGCACCCGTGTTGGTGGTGTTGAACGACGCATCCACCGCGGCCGCGACTCCCGCCAGTTTCCACGCAGTGCCATCTTGGATGAAGACGGGACCACTGGAGTCCCCTTGCGCCAAATGCGCTTCGTTGGGCCCACCCGTGGCATCAAACTTGGCCTGGAGCAGCGCGCCCCAGTAGGAACCCCCGTTGATCGCGGACTGCACCACGTTCTGACCCCACCGGAGCGCACCGTCGCTGGCGGCCCATTGCCAGCCGCGCAGGGTATTGGTCGCGACATCGCGCACCTCGGCGCCACGGAGCAACCCGCGGCCAAATACGATCAGGCTTTTGGAGACCTCGTTGCTTGCGCGGTAAAGCGGCGCCCAGGAGGGAAACGTTCCGCTGATTTGCCAGATACGCAGATCGCTCGCCGTGTCATCGGTGAACGCGACCGTGGTGTAGGTGACGCCATCCAGCACAAACACATCGCTCACCGCCCCGCCGATATGGCGCGCGGCGATGAAGTGACGCGGACCGATCGGCGCGCCTTGAAAACCGATCCACGAACCGACCCATTGCCAGCCACTGTTCGCGAGCGTTCCAGTCGGCGCAGTGGTGTGGTAGGCCGGATCTCCCGTTGCGTAGAAAATCACCGCCAGCAGCGGAGTCTGGCAAATCAGGCCGAGAAGCAACGGGCAAATCCACCGGCAGACACCACGCGGCACAACAAGCATCACCGCCGGCGCGGCGGGACAAATCCTGCATTCCGCGGCCCCCTCCTCCGTCGACGGCAATCGCAACCAGGCTCGCATGACTGGAGCAAAAACTGGCGGGCATCTGCATGCAAACCCGCCGAGTGAAATTCCGGTTTCATTTGGCTGCCGCGCCCGACCGCCGCTCGGGTCGCGGCCAGCAAAGAAAAATCCAGAGGAGAAGCGGAACCATGAAAACACCCGCCGGCCAGTCGGTGACGGAAAAATGCAGCATGGTCGTGAGCGTCGACATCCAACTGCCCGGCTGGGCAAGCGGGTCCAGCGATCCGGCCGCATAACTGACATCGACGGCTACGACGGCAAACATCGCAAGATGAAGCGCGACCACGGCCGCGCCGCCTTTCCAGAGGCGCTTGCGCCAGGCGATCTGGCTCGCGAGGAAAAGCGCCAACAGGAACGCGCACGCCGTGAACGGCTGGTAGAAGGTGCAAACCGCCTTGGCGAGGACGTGCTGCTTTTGCCCCCGATCGTCGCGCCAATGCGGGCTGCGCACGAGCACCGCGACATCGGCCATTTCGGTGACACCGATTTCCGCCCACCGCGTGTGGTGGAGAAAGCTGACTTCCCGCTCGGTGCTGAATGCGGCGAAGGCGGCGTTGCCCGCCTTGATCAGCGTCGTGCGATAGACCGCGCCCAGGGGTAACCACAGGAAAAGCAAGGCTGGAAACCAAACCAGTAGTCGCAGCAGGAAACGCCGCGCGTCAGCGGGTAGCAGCGAGCGGCTAAACGCGAATGGGTTTCGGGTTGAGATGACCATGCCACACCCACGCTCCACTATGCGGCGACCGCGGCCGAAGCGCCGCGCGCACGCGCCACATAACGCAACCAGTGAACGAAGACGAAAATCGTGAGGACGATAATCAGAAACGGCCAGATCGTGAAATGGATCACATCAAACGCCACGCGCCAGTGCAGGCCGACCAACCAGAGGGTCACGACGCGCACGATATTGAGCGCGGCGATCGCCAACATACCGAGGAGCAACCCGACGACCTTCTCTCGCCACAACGCGGGAAACGAAAGCATTGCGACCGCGAGGAGCAGCGAGGGTTCGATGGCGTCGCACCCATTGGTGACCGTGACGGCGAAGGCCGGTGAGCGGATCTCGCGCCCTTGCGCTTTCGCTTCATCCCCGATGGCCCCCAGCAGCGCCGCCGATAAAGCCGCGATCCCGCGCTGGTAGGGCTCGAGCCACGTTTGTCGCACCCATTGATTCGCACCGGTCAGCCCGGCAGCGACCGGATGCACCCCCGAAGATTCCGGGTCCTTCAATTTCAGATCCAATGTCGCCGCGAAGTAGGCCAACGCGAGAATTCCGAAGGTCGCGAAAAAGCGCAGGGCCAGTCGATTTCCCGGCGCGAGTTGGAAGATCTCACGCCACAAGGACTCCGCTGCAGCGCCCCGCGCCGCGCCGTCCGACCCGGATTCACGGGCCGCGATCCGTGGCGGCCGTTTGGTTCGACGGATTTTGGCCATTAGCAAACGGAACCGAGTTCGTTTCTTGAGCGGTCGTGAGGGGGACGTTTCGCCGCCGTTGTCAGCAACGCCTGCGCCGTTGAAAAAACTAGAACCGCAACTCGGCGCCGGCGCGCGCCTCGATGACTTGATCCGACGAAGTCGGACGCTCGGTGGAGAGCCGCAAGTAAGCGGTAATCGCCGAGCCGAACGTCACGTCGAAGCCGAGACCCGCCACGAGCCCGTTCTTCTTCTGGTTGCTGGAGCTGGAGCCGGCGCCGGCCAGCAATGTAGGCGACGTCGCTGGCGCCGCGCCTGAGCCGGGCAGCGCGAACGGGCTCCCGCCGAGACCGCCCGCAATCACACTGGGCACGCCGCGGAACTCGTGGCGCCACGCAATATCGAAGCGCGGCGTGATGCTGATCGACTCCGCCATCCGCGGGAACGACACGGACAGGCCCACGCGCGACGCCAGCGAGTCCGCACTGCGCGAGGCCACTTTCAAACTGGCCTCGTCCGCGCCCACCTCGTTGATCGCGTCCGCCGACCAGTGCACATAGTTGAGTGCGCCATAGGGTGACACATTCATCCCGCGTCGGCTGAAGGAATAGCCGATGCGCAGGCTGGTGTAGCCATCGTGCATGTCGTTCTTGGATTCGGCCACCCGCGTATAGCCGGGAATCGCGATCGTGCGCCGGCTGTCGAGCTTACCATAGGTCCCACCCACGAGCGCCTCGATGAAGAGGGGCAAGAAATTGACCCGGCCAAAGACGGACGTCGAAAAACGGGAGCCATCCGAATTGCTCCCGCTGTCGTCCAATTTCAATTGTTCCTTCGTGTAGCCAAACATCATTCCCACCTGGGTGTCGGGCGTGATCCGCACGTCGCCGCCCACCAAAATCCCCGAAGCCATCGCGCTCGACTTCGTCTGGTCTGCGGTCGAGGCAAACTTCGTGGATCGTCCTACGATTTCCGTCCACACATTGCCTTGCGGCTCCCTTGTCGATTGTTCCATCCGACCTTCGGCGGCCCGCATCGTGGCGCCCGCCATCAGGACCGATTGCTGGAACCAACGGTCGTAGCGCAGCGGCGAAAGTTCGGTGAGGGCATCACGCACCCGCTCGGTGTTGGGCAACGCATTGAGCGCGCGCTGGAGATTGGGAATCGAACCTTTGCCGATCGCACTATCAACCGCGCCACCCACCGCCACCTGCTGCGCCGTCGCATTGCGAACGGCCGCAAACGACAATTGGGTCATGCTCAGGCGCACGTCTTTCGCGCTATAGAGGGCCTCGAAGCGCAACATCGGCGAAATCTGCGCCCACGGCGAGACGAGCGACGCAAACGTGCCGGTCACACTGTTCGCCTCGACGATCCGGAAGGTCTGGCCCGGCTGCGGCACATAGCCGTTGAGCCCGCTGACGGCGAGCGTGCCGCCCAGCGTGGCCGTGCCGCTGACGGTCAGGCTGTCAAAGGAGGTTGGAGACGCGAGTTCGGCGACGAAGGAACCGGCGGCGCTCTGCGAGAAATTCCCGGTCACGCCAATCGTGCCCGCGCTCGCGCCGGGGCTGAGCTGGCCGGCGTTGCTCAGGTTGCCGCGGACCGAGCCGTTGCCCGTGAGCCGCGCACCGGCGTTCACCGTCGTGGCACCGAGACTACCACCATTCAGGAAAATGGCGCCCTGCGCGATGGTGGTCGTGCCGGTGTAGGTGTTGGCGCCGGAGAGCCGGAGCTCACCCGTGCCGGACTTGGTGAGGTTGCCCGCGCCGCTGATCACGCCCTGGGCGGTGAGAATGTTGGCGCCAGTGTCGATGGTGCCGCCGGACGTCCCAAGCGCGATGTTGCGCGAGGTGGTAAAGCCCAAAGTCGCGCGCAACGTGCCGCCATTCAAGGTCACAATACCAGGCGCGGCACCCAGGTTGGTGTTGTCCGCGACCTCAATTGTGCCCGCGCTCACCGTGGTGCCACCCGCATAGGTGTTGTTGCCCGCGAGGCTCAGGGTCCCGTTGCCAAGATTCACGACGGAACCGGCGCCACTGATCGAGTTCACCAGCGTGACAGCGTCGCTGCGGTTAACCGCCAGAATCGCGTTGTTCACAATGTTTCCGGTCACGCTGCCGGTCGTGTTGCCCGATCCGAGCTGGAGCGTGCCCGCGGCAATGGTCGTGCCCCCGGTGTAGGATTGCGCACCCGTGATGGTAGTCGTGCCGCCGCCGGCCTGCGTGAGACTGCCGCTGCCGGAAACCACACCACCGAGCGTGTAGCTGTCACTGCGGTTGATGGCCAGCGTGCCGTTGTTGACGATGTTGCCGGTGATGCTGCCGACGGTGCCGCCCGCGCCGATTTGCAGCGTGCCGGCGGCGATCGTCGTCCCGCCGGAGTAGATATTGTTGCCCGTAAGCGTGGTAGTGCCGCTGCCGAGGTGGCGGAGCGAGCCGGTGCCACTGACGACGCCGTCGAGGGTTGAACTGTCGCTGCGGTTGAGCGCGAGCGTGCCGTTGTTGGTAATGTTGCCCGCGACGCTCCCCGCCGTGCCGCCCGCCCCGAGTTGCAGCGTGCCAGCGGCGACCGTGGTGCCCCCGGTGTAGGTATTGGCGGCGGTGAGGATGAAGGTGCCGGTGCCAGCCTGCCGCAGCGCGCCGGCGCCGCTGACCACGCCCTCAAGCGTCGTGTTGCCATTGCCCGTGTTCACGACGTTGCCCGAACCCGCGATGGCACCACTAAGCGTGATCGCGTCGCTGCGGTTGATGGCGAGTGTGCCGTTATTCGTGATACTGCCGACGAGGCTGCCCGTCGTGCCGCCCGCGCCGATTTGCAGCGTGCCGGCGGCGATGGTCGTGCCACCCGTGTAAGTGTTGGCGGCGGTGAGAATCGCGGTGCCGGTGCCGGCCTGACGAAGGGCGCCAGTGCCGCTGATAACACCGTCAAAAGTCGTGTTGCCGTTGCCGGCGTTAGCCACGGTGCCGTTGCCCGAAATAGCGCCGCTTAGGGTGACCGCATCGCTGCGGTTGATGGCAAGCGTGCCGTTGTTGACGATGTTGCCGACGAGACCGCCCGTCGTGCCACCCGCGCCGATTTGGAGCGTGCCCGCCGCAACGGTTGTGCCGCCGGTGTAGGAGTTGTTGCCGGTGAGAATGGTCGTGCCGGTGCCCGCCTGCCGGAGATTACCGGCGCCACTGATCACGCCGCTCAGCGTCGTGTTGCCGCTGCCGGCGTTGACGAGGTTGCCGCTGCCGACGACGGCGCCGGCGAACGCGACGGCGTCGCTCCGATTAAAGACGACCGTGGCGTTGTTGGTGATATTTCCCGCGATCGCTCCCGTGGCGCCGCCCGCGCCGATTTGCAGCGTGCCGTTGCTGACGGTCGTGCCGCCGGTGAACGTGTTGTTCGCCGTGAGCGTCGTCGTGCCGGAGCCCTCCTGGCGGAAAGCGCCGGTGCCGCTGATCACGCCGGAGAACGTCGCGTTGCCGGAGCCGGCCTGCACGACGGTGCCCGTGCCGGCAATGCCGCCGGCGAAGGCAATCGCGTCGCTGCGGTTGAAAACCACGGTCGCGTTGTTGGTGATGCCTCCGGCGATACTGCCCGTCGTGCCGCCAGCGCCAATCTGCAGCGTGCCGGCGTTGACCGTCGTCCCGCCCGTGTAGGTATTGGCGCCAGTCAAGGTGAGCGCGCCGGAGCCGGCCTGCGTCACGGTGCCATTACCGCTGATGATGCCGGAGAATGCCAACGCATCGGAACGGTTGAATTTCAAGGCGGCGTTGTTGGCGATGTCGCCGGTCACGCTGCCGGTGGTGCCGCCGGCGCCGATCTGCAATGTGCCGCTGCTGACCGTGGTGCCGCCGGTGTAGGTGTTGGCACCGCTAAGAATAATCGTGCCGAGATCCGTCTTCTCAACGCCGCCGCTGCCGGTGATGGGAGCAGAGATGGTGGCGGTCATCGTGTCGCCGGCGCCGGTGCCGTCGCCGACGCGCAGGACGGTGTTGGCGGTGTTGGTCGTGAGCGCGCCACCCGCCACAGTGTAGCCGTTGGCCGCGAACTGAATGCCCGTCACGACGACGGGGCCCGCGGTGGTGTCCACATTGACCGTGCCACCCGTGCCCTGAAAGATTGCCATGCCGGGCTGCCACGCCCCTTGGTAGGATCCGTCGCTGACGCCCCAGCTCGTGCCGGTCGTAGCCGCGGACCACGTGCCGCTGCCGCCGGCCCAGATCGGGAGCGGTGCGACGCCCACGAGCAAATTGACCTGATTCGCCACGCTCGTCTGAATCGTGGGGATAAACGCGGAAATCGGGTTCGTGCCAATCAGCAGGCCATTGTTGATGAGGCTGCCGGTGTAGTTGAAAAGCCGATAAAGGCCGGGCCCGAAGCCCGTGGCGTTGGTGATGTCCAGCACGCCGCCCAAGGTGAGCGCGCCGTTGACTTGAAAGATTGGTGTCGGCGTCACCGCCGGCGCGCCGAGCGCGACGCTGAGGCGCGACGTCGAACTCAGCGTGAGGCTCGCCATCGTAAACGTGCTGCCCGACGAGCCGAAAAGCGTGCCACCGTCGAGGATGCCGACACCCGCAACCGTGCCGGTGCCACCGAGCCGCGCGCCCGCGGCGACGGTGACGGCACCGGTGGCCGCGGACTGGTTGCCGTTCACCACCAGCGTGCCCGAGTTGACCGTCGTGTTGCCCGTGTAGGTGTTGCTACCGGTGAGCGTGAGCGTGCCGAGATCGGTTTTCACCAGCCCGCCCGTCCCCACGATCGATGCGGAAATGGTGGCGTTGGTCGTTGCTCCCGCCGCGGAGCCGTTGCCGACCTGCAGCACCGTCTCGGCTGTGGTGGTGGTGAGATTGCCGCCGGCCACGGTGTAGCCCGTGGTGAGAAACTGCGCACCGGTGAGCGCCACCGCGCCGCCAGTGGTGTCGACCGTGACCGTGCCGGCGGTGCCGCCAAATGTCGCGGTGCGTGACTGCCACGCACCGGCCGCGCCGCCCGAGTAATCCTTCCATGAGGTATTGCCGGCGGCGGCCGTCCACGTGCCATTGCCGCCGGTCCAGTAGTCGGAAACCGTCGCGGCAAAGGTGAGGTTCACTTGGCCCGTCGTCGCGGTGCCGATCGCCAGATCGCCGGGGTTCACCGGGGCGGAGCCGAACTGGAGCGTGTTGTTGGTGAGCGTGCCCGTGTAGTCGATGAGGCGGTAGGTGCCGGGCGCGAAGCCACTCGCGGCGCCGACGTTAAGCCAGCCGTCGAGCGTGAGATTGCCGGGAACCTGGTTGCCGATGAGGCGGAAAAGGCCGGCGGTGTTGCCCGGCGCGCCGAGCGTGAGGCTGACCTGCGAGCCGGAATTGAGCGCCAGCCCGGCCATCGTGAAGACACTGCCGGCCGCGCCGGTGACCGTGCCGCCATTTTGGACGGTCACGATTCCGCCCGTGGCACCGATGCCACCCAAGGTGCCACTGCCGCCCACGTTCACAGCTCCCGATGCGCCGGACTGCGTGCCGTTGATGAGCAGCGTGCCCGCGTTGACGTTGGTCGCGCCCGTGTAGGTGTTGTTGCCGGTGAGTGTGGTCGAGCCCCTCCCCGCCTGCACCACGGCGCCGCTGCCGCTGATCGTGCCGTCAAAGATGATCGCGTCGCTGCGGTTGAAGGCGAGCTGCGCATTGTTCGCCACGTTGCCGGTGATGCTACCGGCGGTGCCGCCGGCGCCGATCTGCAAGGTGCCCGCCGTAATCGTCGTGCCGCCGGTGTAGGTGTTGTTGCCTGTCAGCGAGGTCACGCCCGTGCCGCTCTGTGTGACCGTGCCGGTGCCGCTGATGGCGCCCGCGACCGTCAGCGCGTCGCTGCGGTTGAAGCCGAGGTTGGCGTTGTTGGTAATGTTGCCCGCGAGGCTGCCCGTGGTGCCACCCGCGCCGACTTGGAGTGTGCCCGCGCTGATGGTTGTGCCGCCGGTGAAGGTGTTGTTGCCCGTGAGCGAAGTGGTGCCGTTGCCCGCGTGCGTCAGATTGCCCGAACCGGTGATGGACCCGGCAAAGGTGACCGCATCGCTGCGGTTGAGCACCAACGCGCCGCTGTTGGCGACGTTGCCGGTGATGCTGCCGGTCGTGCCGCCGGCGCCGATTTGCAGCGTGCCGCCGCTCACGATGGTGCCGCCGGTGTAAGCGTTTTGGCCCGTCAGGATGATCGTGCCGAGGTCGGTCTTTTCGACTCCGCCCGCCCCCGTGATCGCGGTGGCGATCGTGCCCGCCACGCTGGCCCCGGCCGAGGTGCCGTCACCGGCGCGCAGCGCGGTGCGGGTGGTGTTCGTCGTCAGCGTGCCGCCGGTGACCGTGAATCCGCCGGCCGCAAACTGCACGCCGCTGAGGACGACCGCGCCCGCGGCGTTGTCCACTGTCACGGTGCCCGGTCCGGTTTGGAAAATCGCAAAGCCGCCGGACTGCCACGCCCCCGACTGCGCGCCATCGACGGATTTCCAGCTCGTGGAATTGCTGGCGACCGTCCACGTGCCGTTGCCGCCGGTCCACATCGGCAGGGCGCCCACGACGACGGCGTTATTGCCCGTCGTGTTATTGCCCGTCGTGTTCCCACCCGTGGTGTTGTTGCCCGTCGTGTTGTTGCCCGTGGTGTTGTTGCCGATGCTCGCCGCAAAGACGATGTTCACCTGATTAGCCACCGTGGTCTGGACCTCGGCGGTGCCAATGGTGGCCGGCTTGGCTCCGACCAGCAGAATGTTGTTGGTGAGATTTCCGGTGTAGTTGAAAATCCGATAGAGGCCGGCCCCGAAGCTGGTGGTGTTGGCGACGTTTACCGTGCCATCGAGCGTGAGCGCGCCGTTGACCTTGAAGAGCTCCGTCGCGCTGGGCGCGCCGAGCGTGATGTTGACGAGCGAAGTCGGGCTCAGGGTGAGGTTGGAAAACGTGAGCGTGTTGCCCGACTGCCCCGACAAAATACCGCCATTCTGCACGGTCGTGTTGCCCAGCGTGCCGGCGCCGCTAAGATTGGCGCCGGAAGCGATGCTCACGGCTCCGGTTGCGGCGAGGTTGTTGCCGGTGACGACGAGCGCGCCGGCGGTGACCGTGGTGTTGCCGGTGTAGGTGCTGTTGCCGCTGAGTGTCAGCGTGCCGGCGCCGGTCTTTTCGATGCCGCCGGTGCCGATGATCGGCGCGGAAATGGTCGCGCTCATCGTCGCCGTCGCAGCGGTCGCGTCGCCGACTTGGATCGGCGTGGCGGCGGTCGTGGTCGAGAGGTTGCCGCCGGCGATGGTGTAGCCGGTCGTCGAGAACGTCGCGCCGGTGAAGGCCACCTGGCCGCCGGTGTTGTCCACCGTCACGGTGCCCGCGGTGCCGCGGAAGGTCGCGACCGCGGGCGTCCACGCGCCCTGCGTTGCACCCGAGATGTCGCGCCAGTCCGTGGGAGTCGTCGCTACGGTCCACGTGCCCGCGCCACCTTTCCAAAATGTCGTGCCTCCCGCACCCGTGCCCACGGCAATTCCGTTAAATTGCACATTATCAATCGTCGCGGTTCCGCTAAACTGGGCGACCAGCGTGGATGCATTCTGGCCATAGAAAGAAGCCGGCAAATCAACCGAGTATGCCGCCATCCCCACCCCGGAAAGGCTCGTGGTGGCAAACGGCGTGGCACTGCCGCTGAGATACCACGAAATGGTTACCGGAGTCGTTACCGAGGCTGCGAAGGTGAGATTGGCGTCACTTCCGACGCCGGGGCCGTTGGTGAAGTCGGTAGGATTAAAATCCAGAAAACCCGAAGTGTTCTGCACAAAAGCGACCCGATTGTTCGCCACGTTGGTCGTTAGCGCGAGATTGAGGCCGTCGCCCTGTTGCGCGAGGTTGTATCCTTGCACCGTAGCTCCGTTGACGGAATTCGGACCGACGCTTGTCGCGGTGATTTGCACGCCACCCGCGATGTTATAGTTGCTGGAGCCATTGCTGCCGTCCCAATAGAGCCGGCCAAATCCATTCGAAAAATTGCCGGTGAGCCCATTGTTTCCCACAAAGTCACCGCTCGATGAATTGGGTGCCTGGGTGGCCATCCGAAAATTCGAACCAATTGAACCCACGGGATCGCCGGTGGTGCCGTCCAAAGCGGGGAATCCGGAACCGATAAACTGGCCGAAATTGTAGCCCGACATCAGAACCACCTGCGCCTTTGCCACCATGGAGGCGGCCAGCACCAAAACGCAGCAAACGAGCGCGCGCTTCCAACTGCCGAGACAGGTAGAGGTGTTTGACGAAGCGAGAGAAGGCAGTGGGAAACGGAACATCGGAATCGGAGTGTCGAAGAGTGAAAATGAAAGAGGTGGCCGCGGCGGAGCCGCCGGCACCAGGGCGGGATAAAAAAAAAGCATTTCTCATAAAAAAAGCGTTTTTGGGCCGGCGGAGCGCCACCACCCCAAGGGTCGCAAAACCCAAAAGCGCGGCGTAGGTCGACGGCTCGGGAATCGCGGTAAGGCCGTTGAACTGCACGTTGTCGATCGTAGCGGTGCCACTGAACTCGCCGACAAGCTGCGCACCCGCCAAACCGTAGAACGCGCCCGGCAGATCCACGGTGTAGGAGGTCATTGCGCTGCCCGACAGCGCCGTGCTGCCGAACGACACATTGCTACCGTTCAGGAACCAGTTGACCGTGACCGGAGCCGTCACTGAGGCGGCGAAAGTCAGGTTCGACTGGATGGAGCCAACCGGTGAGTAGTCGACAAACCCCGTCGTGTCTTGCAAGAACGCGAGCTTGCCGCCGGCGAGGTTGGTCCGAAGCCCAAGGTTCAGGCCGTCGCCTTGAAGCGACAGCGAGTAACCCTGCACGGTGTTTCCGTTGACGGAATTGGGTCCGGTCCCGGCTGCAACAATCTGGGAACCCCCAGAGAAGTTGTAAGTGCTGGAGCCGTTGGTGCCGTCCCAAAAGAGACGGCCAAAACCCGTCGAATAGTTACCCGTGGTCCCGTTGTTACCAACGAAGTCGCCACTCGAAGAATTTGGCGCCTGCGAATTCACGCGGAAGTTCGAGCCGATGGAGCCCACGGGATCGCCGGTGGTGCCGTCGAGCGC
>JANNEY010000043.1:0-2891 GCA_031379235.1 Opitutaceae bacterium
GCCTGCCCGGAGTCATTCCCGGCAAAACCGTCGTCAACGCCCCTGCGTCGCACCACGATCTTTTCCCGACTATCCTCGATTACCTGCAGCAGCCCGCCCGCCCGGCCGAGGGCCGCAGCCTGCGACCGCTGATCGAGGGCAAGGAAACCGGCGTCGATCGCATCGCGATCTCCGAGTGGCCCGCCGCGAATCTCCCCGGCTTCATGGTCACCGACGGTCGCTGGAAACTTCTCTTCGGTCGCAACGCCACCAACAAATCCCTCGACGCCCTCTACGATCTTCAAACCGATCCGCACGAGCTGAACAACTTGATCGGCCGCAATCCCGACCGCGAAAAATCCCGCGCCGAAGCCACGCGCATGAAGGGTCTCCTCGTGGACTGGCTCGCACGCGTGAACTCTCCGCTGCTCGCATCCGTGCGCCAGCGTCCACTGTGATCTGTCCCCCGCCATGAAATCCGCCTTCCTCATCCTAGCCCTGTCGCTGTTCGCCTCGCCGGCCACGCTCCAGGCCGCCGCGCCTCCGGCCAGACCCAACATCATCGTCATCCTCGCCGACGATCTCGGCTACGGCGATCTCAGCTGTTACGGTCACCCGAAGTTCAAGACGCCGCACATCGACCGTCTCGCCTCCGCCGGTGCGCGTCTCACCCAGTTCAATTGTCCGGCCCCGTATTGCGCTCCCACCCGCGCATCGCTGCTCACGGGCCGCTACCCGTTCCGCAACGGGATGACGCAAAACCCGGCCCCCGACGGCCAAAGCAGCGCAGAAAACGAAGTCCACCTCCCCGAAAGCGAAATCACCCTCGCTCAACTCTTCCAGGGTGCGGGCTATGCGACCGGCATGGTCGGCAAATGGCACCTCGGTCACGCGAAACCCGCATGGCTCCCGACACATCGCGGCTTCGACGAATACCTCGGCATTCCCTATTCGAACGATATGCGCCCCGTGGAACTACTCGAGGGCGACCGCCGCGTCGAATATCCGCTCGTGCAGGCCAACGTCACGCAGCGTTACACCGACCGCGCGATCGATTTCATCAAACGCAACCGCTCGCGCGGCTTCTTCCTCTACCTCGCCCACGCGATGCCCCACAAGCCGCTCGCGGCCTCCGAAAAATTCTACAAAAAATCCGGCGCCGGCCTCTACGCCGACGTCATGGCCGAACTCGATTGGAGCGTGGGCCAAGTCCTCGCGACGCTCACCGAACTCGGCCTCGACGAAAAGACCCTCGTCATTTTCACCAGCGACAACGGCGCCTACTTCGGCGGCAGCACCGGCGGCCTGCGCGGCATGAAAGCGAGTTCCTACGAGGGCGGCTTCCGCGTGCCGTGCATCGCGCGCTGGCCGGGCACGATCCCCGCCGGCCACGTCAATCACTCGCCCGCCGTCATGATGGATCTTTTTTCAACGACGTTGAAGGCCGCGCGCATCGCTCCGCCTCCCGACCGCGTGATCGACGGACGCGACATCATGCCGCTGTTCACCTCCGACGCCGCCAGTCCGCACGACGGCATCCTCGGGCAACTAGGATCGAACATCCTCACAGTCCGCGATGCGCGCTGGAAGCTCCACGTGCTCCCCGGTCAAGATCCCCGCGCCAAGTTGCGCGACTCCGGGGCCAACTGGATCGACCCGCGTGCCCCTGACGGTGTGACGATCCTCGCGCCCTTCGAGCAGTATCGGCCGAGCGACTATCCCGGTCGCACCACCGGTGACGCTCCGGCGCCGATGCAGCTCTTCGACCTCCAAGCCGATCCTGGCGAGCAACACGACGTCGCCGCCGCTCATCCGGAAACCGTAGCCCGCCTCCGCAAACTTTACGACGAGCTCACCCAGGACGCACCGAAGGCGCGGAAGGCGCCGGCCCGGTGAGCGCTCCCCGAATTACACCCGCTGCCGAATCCCAAGAAACAACTTGCTGTGTCCGCGCGCGGACCTTGCACGCGCACTCAAGAAACCCAACCGGCCCCGCTCTGCCCTACCGCTCCCCATGAAAAAGCACTTCATCTTTTGCCTGCTTGCCGCCACTGCATCGAGTCTCGCGGCCGGCACGCCGCCGCGTCCGAACATCGTGCTCGTGATGGCCGACGATCAAGGCTGGGGCGACACGGGCTACAACGGCCACCCCGAACTCAAGACGCCGAACCTCGACGCGCTCGCCGCGAGCGGGCTGCGCTTCAACCGATTCTACACCGCGCACTTCAACTGCTCGCCGACCCGCGGCAGCATCATGACCGGCCGGCATCCAGACCGCTACGGCACGTTCAGTCCCGGCGCGCCGATCCGGGCTCAGGAGCTGACCGTCGCGCGTGTCCTGCAGTCCAGCGGCTACGCGACCGGACATTTTGGCAAATGGCACCTCAACGGAAAGAACGGCGACCGGAACACCACCGAGATCCCTGGCCGCGCCATCCTCGCCAGCGACCCGCTTTCACCCGGCAAGTTGGGCTTCGACGAATGGGTTTCCGCCGACAACTTCTTCGACCTCGACCCCGTGCTCGGCCGCAACGGCGTGCCCGAAAAATTCCATGGCGACAGCTCCGACGTCACGACCGACGAAGCACTGAAGTTCATCCGCCGCCAAGCGAGCGCCGCCAAGCCGTTTTTCGCCGTCGTCTGGTTCGGGTCGCCGCATGTGCCCCATCAGGCGTTGCCCGCGGACAAGATCGCCTACCGTTCGCTGCCGGAGGCGGATCAAAATTACTACGGCGAAATCACGGCCGTTGATCGGAGCGTGGGCCGACTGCGGACCGCGCTGCGCGAGCTGAAAATCGCGGAGAACACGCTCCTCTGGTATAACAGCGACAACGGCGGTAACGCGGGCCAGCAATCGACCGGCAACCTGCGCGGTTCGAAAGGGACGTTGTGGGAAGGCGGCCTCCGCGTGC
>JANNEY010000209.1:0-8309 GCA_031379235.1 Opitutaceae bacterium
TGCCCATGCCGCGCGCGGAGCGCACGGCCCACCTCAAACCGACAAACTCGCGAGCGATCTTGAATTCAACTGCATCGTTCCGGCTGAGCATAGCGCAGGAAGGTTGATGTTGTTGTCGCAGGATAATCCGCCGAACTGTCCGAGGGCCGCTCAGTTGTCACGTTGCGGTCGCGTGAGGTTTATTAACTTGCCTGACTCCTTCACCCTCGCCCGAGCAGAGGCCGTATGGCGAAACCCCCAGCCTGCAAATTCCCATGTCCACTGACTCACCCCGTCTGCTCTGTCGCATCCGCGTTCCGATCATTGCCGCTTGCCTGATCACTTTTGCACCGACCCTGCCGCGGTTGTGCGCTCAGGCGGTATCTGCCGCCGCACCCGACGCCAAAACGCTCGCGCGCTACGACAAAAATAAGAATGGCAAACTTGATGCCGACGAACTCGCCGCCCTCCAGGCCGACCAGGATCGTAGTGCCGGAGCGGTAAAGCCGTCGGAGTCCGGCGACAAATCCGGTGAGGTCCTCCAGCTCTCGCCGTTTGAGGTCAACGCCGGAAGCAACAAGGGCTACGCCGCGTTCAGCACACTCGCCGGCACGCGTCTCAACTCCAATTTGGAAGACATCGCCGGTTCCATCTCCGTCGTCACCAAGCAACAGCTCCTCGACACTGCCGCACTCGATATCAACGACATCTTCCTCTACGAGGTCGGCACCGAAGGCACCGGACAGTTCACCGATCTGACCAACGACAATCGCGGGGAAGGGGTTTGGGACAACGTCGCCGGCAATCCCACGGGCGCCAACCGCATCCGCGGCCTGAGCTCCGCCAACATCGCGGTCGGTGGGTTCACCGCGAGCAGCACGATCCCGATCGACACCTACAATGTCGACGCCGTCGAGATCGCCCGCGGTCCCAATTCCACGCTCGCCGGCCTCGCGGACGCGGGTGGCACCGTCAACCTCGTCACCAGCCGCGGCAACGTGAACCGCAGCATCACCAACATCCAGACCCGCTTTGACTCTTACGGCGGTTATCGCGCCAGTATCGACCTGAACCGTCCGCTCATCAGCAACAAACTTGGTTTCCGTTTCTCGGCGGTTTACAACGAGACGGGCTATGTCCGCAAACCGTCGGTCGACCGCACGAACCGCCAGCAATACGCGCTCACCTACAAGCCCTTTCGCACGACCTCGATCACCGCGAGCCTTGAACACTTCCACGAGTTCGCGCAGCGCGCGAATTCCCTCACGCCGCGCGACAGCGTCACGCTGTGGAAATCGCGCGGCAGCCCCACGTGGGATCCGATTACGCAGACCGGCACGATCAACGGGGTGCGCCAGGCCGGCACCGCCATCCCCACCGGCCTCGCCGGCGGTTTCGGCAACACGCGCATCCTCCAATTCATCGACAACGGGAAAATCGAACTCATCACCAAGGCCGCCAACGTCAACAATCCCACCCTCGGTCTCACCACCGCCCAGCAGATGGTCTCGATCAGCGGTGAACTCGCGGCCGGTCCGCTCTACAAGATTGCCGGCACCACCAACAAGGCGCTCTACGACTGGGAAGAGATCAACATGGCCGCGTCCGGCATGCAGATCAACCGGGCGACCATTCTGAATGCCAGCCTCGACCAGTCGTTCATCAACACCCCGCGCCACAAGCTCGATCTCAACGCGGCTTGGCGCCGTGAGGATCAAGCCGACTATCGCCGGCAGTTCATCGGTCAGCTCGACGGTGTCGGCACGACGCTGCAAATGGACGTGAACGAGCGGCTCCCGGACGGTCGCCCGAATCCCTACTACCTGCGGCCCTTCATCGGCGGCGTGAATCCGCAATCCTTCCGCAAACCGGTCTTCAACGACAGCTATCGCGCCCAGCTCGCCTACCAGCTCGATCTGCGGGGCGAGAAAAACCTGCTTAAGTGGCTCGGCTTCCACCGCGCCATTGGCTACGAGGAATTCCGTCTCACGATCGCCGCGCCGAGCAATCTGCGTTACCACGACACGGTCGTCGATAATCCGAATCTCAACGGCGTGCTGCTCAATGCCGCGCCCACGACGAGCATCGTCAACAACAACGGCGGCCTGATGTATCCCCTCTATTATTTTGGGAACACCAAGGGCGGCGGGATCGAATACGCCAACACGGGAGCCGTGCGAAACACCGGCAAGTTCCTGGCTTCTTACGCCGGTCCCACCTCGACGTCCTACAACCTCGCCGAGCCCGTCGACATCGAGGAAGTGTATTTCGCCCTCGGCCAACAGAAGAAGAAAATCCGCACGGCGGGCGCCAGCCTGCAAAGTTTCCTCCTGGGCGATCGCATCGTGACCACCTTTGGTCAGCGCAAGGATCGCGTGAGCACGCGGGACAATTTGCCGACCAACGTTGTCAATAATTACCTCAACGAGGCGAATCTCTACAATTTTGGCGGCATTCCGCGCTATCGCGCCGGCGAGACTAAAACCAAGGGCGTCGTCGTGAAACCGTTCCGCGAGATCCCGATGCTCGAGCGTCCCGCCAGCACGGGCTCGGGGCTCGAGCGCTTCGCGGCGCAAACTCTCCGCGGTCTCACGTTTCACTACAACCGCTCCGATTCGTTCCAGCCCGCCGATACGGCCTATAATCTCTACCTTCAGGAACTGCCCAACCCGACGGGCGAATCCAAGGAATACGGCATCGGCCTGAATCTCTTCGACAACCGGTTTTCGATGCGCGTCACGCATCATGAGACCACGCAGTTTCGCACGCGCTCCGGCATCGGCGTCGTCGCCACGCGCGCGCTCGCGATCGATTTCGATAACTCCGGGCAGAACCTCACTTTCGGCCTCTACGATCTCGCCACGACTTGGTATCAGCAGATCAACCCGACGTGGACGCTCCAGCAGGCGCAAGACCGGGCGGCCACGCTCATCGGCCAGACTCCGGCCTATATCGCAAGCGTCGCGGGCAAGTCCATCGCGGACGCCAACGACGCGCTGTCGCGCGGGTGGGAACTTGAACTCCAGTTCAACCCGAACCGCTACTGGACCGTCAAGGCGACGGGCAACCAGCAGGAGGCGATCGATTCCAACATCTCCGTCTTCATGCAGAAGTTCGTCGACGAGCGCCTGCCGTTCTGGACCACGGTGCGCATCCCCACCGATCCGCTTCCAGGCGGCGGCCAGCTCACCGGCGCGGGCAACCTCTGGTGGACGACGTCCACGGGCAACAACGGCCAGCCGGTAAATTATTTCACGACCAACGTCGCCACGCCGCTCGGCCAGGCCAACGCCAACTCCGGCAAGCGCAAACCGCAGACTCGCGAGTATACCCTCAATTTCATCACCAGCTATCAGCTCGGCGGGCTTGGTGCATTCGCGGAGTCGCACCCGTGGTTGAAAAAATCTTCGATCGGCGGTTCCTATCGCTGGGCGAGCAAGGCCGCGATCGGTTACTACGCCGCCGCCGCCGATCCCGATGGCATCGTGCGCAAGCTCGACAAAGAAAAACCCTTCTTCGACAAGCCCACCGGCAGCGTGGACCTCAACGTGAGCTATCGCACGACCCTGTTTCGCAGCAAAATCGGCACGCGTTTCCAACTCAATGTGCGCAACGCCACTGAGAGCGGCCGCCTGCAGGGCGTCGCCATCAATCCGGACGGTCGCTTCTACTCATACCGCATCATCGATCCTCGGCTGTTCATCTTCACGACGACCTTCGATCTCTGAGGGTGGACGAGACCACTGACGGAAGGTGGAGCGCGTTGACCCCAACGCGCTTTTGTAGGGCCGCCGCTTGTCGGCGGGCCGCCTGTCCGGCTGCGCGCGCCGATCCGGCGACGGGCGCCGTTGCTGCCTCAAATCAGCGTCTTGAGGGCAAGCCGCTCCACCTATTTCTCCCCGAAAATTTCGATCGCGTTTGCGCCGGTCGAGAGGCGGTAGCCGCGATACATGCCGGCGGAGTTGAAGGGCAGTGCGATATTGCCGTCGCGATCGATGCAAATCACTCCGCCGTCGCCGCCCAGCTTCCCGACCTTGGCGATCGTGGCGGCGGCGGCGTCCTTGAGCGGCGTGCCGCGATACTCGAGCTGGGCGGCGATGTCGCGGGCGACGCCGACGCGGATGAAATACTCACCCCAGCCCGTGGCGCTGACGGCGCAGTTTGCATTGTTCGCATAGGTGCCCGCGCCAATGATCGGCGCGTCACCGACGCGGCCAAATTTTTTGTTGGTCATCCCGCCCGTCGAGGTGCCGGCGGCGAGATTGCCACTGCGGTCGAGCGCCACGCACCCGACGGTGCCGTAGCGTGCCACGCGGTCGAAGTGATCCGAGTGCAGCAGGCTGGTCGTCTTGCCCGCCGCGCGCTGTTTGGCTTCTTCGAGCTGTTTCCGCCGGTGCTCGGTTTGGAAATATTCGTTCGGCACGAAGGCGAAGCCCTGTTGTTTGGCGAACTTCTCCGCGCCGTCGCCGGTGAGCATGACGTGTTCGGATTTTTCCATGACGACCCGCGCCAGCGTAATCGGGTTTTTGATGTGCCGGACGCCGGCGATCGCTCCGGCGGCTTGCGTGCGGCCATCCATGATCGAGGCGTCGAGCTCGCATGTGCCGTCGGCAGTGAACACCGCGCCCTTGCCGGCGTTGAAGAGCGGCGAGTCCTCGAGCAGGACAACGACCGCCACCACAGCATCGAGCGCGGAGCCGCCGCGTTCCAGGATTGCGTAGCCCGCGTCACGGGCCTCGGTGAGTTTGGCGCGATACTCGCTTTCCTGTTCAGGCGTAAGACTGGCGCGCTCAATCACGCCGGCCCCGCCGTGCAGCACCAAACCATAAGGTTTTTCCGCAGCGGTGACGGCGAAACTGAAAGCGAGCGAGAGAAGGAGAACAGATTTCATGGCGTGGAAGTCGACGATTGGGGTAGCGCGGGGCTTCAGCCCGCGCAAGGAGTGTTCATACGCGGGTTGAAGCCCCGCGCTACGGAACGAGCCGCCGCCCCACGATGACCAGATCACGCTCCGTTCCATCAAGCACAGCGACGCGGGGTAGGTGCCCCCAGCGCGCGAAGCCGTGGGACTCGAAGAGGCGCAGGCTGGGTTCGTTGTGCCCAAAGATGTAGCCGAGCAACGTGTGCAGCCCGAGGGCAGGGGCGCGAGTGAGCGCCTCGTTGAGCAGTCGTTTGCCGAGCCCGAGTCGGCGATGAGTCGTGGCGACATAGATCGCGATCATCGCGGTGCCGTCGTAGGCGGCGCGGGGATAAAAGGTGTCGAAGCTTAGCCAGGCGCCGACGGTGCCGTTGGCGTCGCAGTGCACCCAGAGCGGACGCGCCGGATTTTGGTGCGCCTCAAACCAGGTTCGGCGGGATTCCACCGTCACCGGTTCCAAATCAGCCGTGACCATCCGACCGGGAATGGTCGCGTTGTAGATGGCGACAATCGCCGGTAGATCGGCCGCGGTCGCGGGACGCAGGGCAAACGCGCTCATATCGCGGCGCTACTGCGCCGGCGGGCGTTCACTTCTTCGCCGCGTCCGCCGCCGGAAGCTTGGCGAAACTGATCTTGCTGAGGATGTCGAGGAGCCGGGTGCGCAACAGTTCGTCTTCCTCGGCCGTCGTCTTGCTGTAGCTCTTGCCCTCGATCACGCGCTCGGCGAGCTCGGTGCTGATGACGAAGACATGACCGCCGCGCACGAAGAGCAGGTTGCCGCGCTTGGCGACGGGGACTTTGGTGACGCTGAGCTGCGGCACGCGGTCGGCAAACATCGTGCCCCCGGGCACAAGCAGGTAAGTGAGCAAAGCGCCGTCCATCGTGCCGGGCACAAACTTCGCGCTCTCAATCTGCACGCCTTCGAAGGTCTGCTTGAAATCGGACAGGACAAAGTTGCTGAAGAAATAGATGAGATAGTCCTTCACGCCGCGGGTGGAATTTTCCCAGCGCTGCGTGGCATCCTGCGGAAAAGCCGCGATGCTGACGTGGACGTTAAAGTCGTCCTGAAAGGTCACGACGTTGGGCGTGTCGGTGATGTCACCCCCGAGTTCGGGCAGCACCGGAATAGCCACCTTGAAGGTGCCGGTCGGGGAGATGTAGGTCTTGCCTTCGACCTTGCCTTCGAGGCCTTGGGCGGCGGCGGCAAGAGCGGTGATGGTGGTAAAGAGAAGCGCGAGCGTGAGGCGGAGCATGGGAGTTTGGTGTCAACGAGTAGCGGCAACCCCTGCGCTTTCAAGCCAAGGCTGGAAAAACTCGGGAAAGCTTTTCCCACACCTCGAGTGAAACCGCTTCGGGTCGGGTTTGCTCGGAGAGGTGGCTTTCCCGGAAAGCCTCGCGCCAGTCCGCCGCGCCCGCCGGCCAGTGCCCGCGGAGCAGCGCACCGATCTGTTTTCGGCGCTGCTGGAAGCAGGCGCGCACGAGCTTCTTGAACGGAGCGGAGAACACTACGGGCACCGGCCGGCGGACCAGGTGCATGAGGTGTGATTCGACGTCGGGCCGGGGATGAAAGCAGCCGGCCGACACCCGATGCCCCGGTGCGACCACGTAGGCGGCCTGCAGAAAAAGGGAAATTGCTCCGAAGGATTTCGTGCCCGGGTGGGCGGCATAACGCTGTGACGCCTCCTGCTGCAGCATGAGGACCATTCGCGCCGGAAGCGGGCCGCCGAGCACTTCATCAAGCCACGGCGTCGTAATCGCGTAGGGCAGGTTGGCGACGACCTTGAAATCGCTGCGGGCCGTGGCCAGCGGCAATCCCGCGATCGGGTGCTCCACGGCGTCACCTTCGAGCAAGTGAAGCGATGACGGGAAAAGTGCGGCGAGCGTCGACTCCAGATGCGCGTGCAGCGAACGATCCATTTCAATCGCCCACACGTCGGCGCCGGCTTCGAGGAGCGCGGAGGTCAACGTGCCCAGACCAGGACCGATTTCGACGACGGTGTCACCGGCGCGAACCTCCGCGAGCTCGAGCGATTTGCGGACGATGTTGCCATCGATCAAAAAATTCTGGCCGAGGAAGCGCTTCGGGGTGTGACCGAGTTGCGCCAGCAGATCGCGCGTGGCGGACGGGGAGAGTGGCATCGTTCAGCGCGGAGCGCGGCCCTCATCGACTTCGTAGTAGTCGAAATATGTCAGCAGATCGGTGCGATGGGCAAGACCGTCGCCCGCTTTGTTCTTCTCCAGGCCGGGAGTGGCGTCATCCCGCCAACCGCGCTTCGAGGCGAAGCCGTTCCAAATGAGCGCATCGACCTCCGTGAGCTTGCGGCCGTGGGCGTGAATCCAAGCGAGAATCTCCTCGTCGGTGCCGCCAGCGAGCGTGCGGGTTTTGAGCTCATCGTAGTTGAGGCCAAGGAAGTGGCACAGCCGGCCGTCAAAGCCCTTGCCGATAAACTCAAAGTGATCCGGGTGCAGTTCGCCGCGGGCGTGCAGGCGGATTTTGTCCAACGAGCGCGGCAGGAAATAGAAGCCACCAAGTTTGGCGTAAGCAGAAGTCGGACGTTTGGTCATGAGGGGAATCAGGCGCGGAAACCAGCGATGACAATGGCGGGATCGGGGGCGCGCATGAGCGCCTCGCCGACCAGGACCGCATGTGCGCCGGCCGCACGCGCGCGCGCGGCATCGGCGGCGGTGAAGATGCCGCTCTCGCTAATCGCGATGATATTTTTCGGGAACAGCGGGATCAACCGCTCGCTCAGCCCGAGGTCCGTCTTGAAGATGGCGAGGTCGCGGTTGTTCACGCCGATGATCGTCGCCCCGTGCCGCAGGGCGCGCTCCAACTCCGCTTCGTGATGAATCTCGAAAAGGGCGTCGAGCCCGGCCGCCCGGGCGGCGTTGAACAACGTTTTGATTTCGTCGTCATTTAACGCGCGGACGATGATCAAAATCGCACTCGCGCCAGCCTCGCGGGCTTCGAGCACCTGCACCGGGTGCACCATAAAATCCTTCCGCAGGCAGGGGCGGGTGGGCGGATGCGCCGCGAAGTGCGCCGTGACGCCCCGGAGATCGGCCAGCGTGCCGCCAAAGAATTTTTCGTCCGTGAGAATGGAGAGGGCATCGGCCCCGGCGGCCTGATAGCGCTGCGCCTGCTCCAGCGCTGAGGCCCCGGCCTTGATGTCGCCCGCGGACGGGGAACGCCGCTTGATTTCTGAAATGACGGCGAGGGTGCCATCGGCCCGACGCAGCGCCGCCGCAAACGAGGGCGGCCGTGGCCGGGCGGTGTTGGCCCGGGCGAGCTCCAGCTCCGTGACTTCGCGCAGCAGCGGCGCAATCTCGCGCCGCTTCCACGCCATGATTTCGGTAAGCTTGTCGGCCATGAATTGCCCACGGAACACACGGAACACACGGAAGACAAAGC
>JANNEY010000213.1:0-27876 GCA_031379235.1 Opitutaceae bacterium
CCCGCGCGCGATTGCGCGCGCTGCGCTATCGCCCGGCCTTCGCCACGCCCCGGCCCGGTCAGGAGACGACGCAGGTGGAGCTCACCACGCTCTTCGAGCGCCACCCGCTGGTGCTCTTCGAAGCGCCGACCGGCTTCGGCAAGACTGGCGTGCTCCTTGAGTTTGCCCTCGGCCAGCTCCGCGCCGGCCACTTCGATCGCGCGCTCTACCTCACGAGCAAGTCCACCGGCCAGATTCAAGTCGTCGCCACGCTAGGCGCCATGACGGCTTCGCCGCCTGGCGCAGTTGAAAGTTCTAAGTTGAAAGTTGAAAGCCCGAGCCGCGGCGTCGGTTCCGTTCCTTCAACTTCAGACTTTCAACTTTCAACTGCCGCGGCGGCTCCCGCCGTCGCGGCCTGGCACGTTCGCAACAAGGCCGAGCATTGCGTGAACCACACGTTTCACTGCGTGCGCGAAAGCTGCGGCTACCTCGCCGAAGCCGCCGCGCGCTGGCCTCAGAGCGGCCTCGCCCGTTTCTATCTCGACGATCAGCATGCCCGCGACATCGACACACTGCGCGCCGCCGGCCGGCACGCGAAAATCTGCCCCTACGAGATCACTCGCACCGCGCTCGCGTTTAACGATGTCTGGATCGGCGACTACAACTATGTGTTCGCCCCGCGGAATCGCTCGCTGTTTTTCGCCCAGCCGGGTTTCACGCCCGCGCGCACGCTGCTCGTGATCGACGAGGCGCACAATCTGCCGTCGCGCGTGGCCGACGCTTACTCGCACGCGTTTTCCGCCGCCGACGCCGAGACCGTGCGCGGCGAACTCCACCAACTCCGCGCCCCTGCCATTCTCATCACGGTCTGGGATCACTGGTGCCATTTTCTCCACCAGCTCCGCGCCAACGACGGCCTCCCGCCCGCCACGGAGGACGATGCGCGCCACCTCCTCGAAGAGGTCGCGAAACATATCCGCACAGTATCGCTCGATTTTTCCGCCCTCGGTCCGCACGCCGCCGACGCGCTCTGGTCAATCCCCACACTCCTCGACGAACTGGCCGCATCCACGCTCTCGCGGCTCTGGTGGAGCCCGCGCGACGGCGAACTTCTGCTCACCTGCCTCGACGCCGCGCCCGCGATCGGCGCAACCCTGCAGGAATTTGGCGGCGTTGTGCTAGCCAGCGCCACGCTCACACCGGTCGATGGATTTACCGCGGCGTGCGGGCTGGAGGCTTCGTCTTCTGACTCTCAGCTCTCAACTCCCAACTCTCAGCTCGCCCCACCAGGGCGTCTGGGCGCGCTCACCAAGCGCGACACCAAAAAACTTTTCCGCCAGCTCACCAGCGCCGCCGAGCTGCTCCGCGTCGAGGCAGCGCGCGATGCCGCGAGCCCGGCGCTCCTCCGCGCCCACACGCCGTGGCGCGACGGGGCCTACGACGTCGCATTCGACGCCCGCGTCGACACGACCTTCCAGCACCGCTCGCAGCACTACACGTCCACCGCCACCACGATCGCCACGCTGGTTTCTGCCTCGCAGCTCTCGGCTCGCAACGCTCAGCCCGGCGGCGCCTCCGCCGTCGCCGTCTTCTTTCCCAGCTACGCCTACGCCGAGACCATCCAGCGGGAACTCGCCGCGGTGGCGCCTGCGGTGCGCGTCGTGGTTCAGCCCCGCGTGCGCGATCTCGCGGTGCAGGCGGCGTGGGTCGAGGGCTCGCTCCAGCTCGCCGATGCGCTCTTCCTCGTGCTCGGTTCCAGTTTCGCCGAAAGCATCGACGCGCTCGGCGGCCGCATCACGCACGCGATGGTCGTGGGCCCGGCGCTCCCCGAGGTCAACGCCGTGCAGCGCGCGCGCCTCGGCGCGGTCAGCTCTCAACTCACAACGCTCAACCCTCAACTCGTCCGCGACGCCGCCTTCCGCCGCGTCTACCAAATCCCCGGCATGACGAAAGTGAACCAAGCCCTCGGCCGCCTGGTGCGCGCCCCGGGCCAGCGCGCGCGAGTGATTTTGCACTGCCGCCGCTTCCTCGACGACAGCTACGCGTCGCTCCTCGCGCCCGAATACCGAGGCGGCGTCCCGGTTCACTCCGACGCTGATCTCGCCGCGTGGCTCGCGTGACACGCGCCACGCGAAAGGATTGTTTTTCCCCTTTGGCGCTGCCTTCCTCGCGCACCTCTCCATGCGAATTTCCACCTTTGTTCGCTTGCCCCTTCTCATCGTCGCGCTGGCAAACACCCTGCGCGCCCAGCCGCTCCCGGTCGTTGACGAAAATTTTTCGGACAGCGAACGCCTCACGCAAAATCCGCCCGGCTCCCTCGCGTGGTTCGTGCCCACCACCGCCGTTGGCGAGCTCCAAGTGCGAGCGCGCTCTCTCACGCTCGTCGCCAACGATCGCGACCGCTCCCTTCGTGCCTACTTCCCCGCGATCACGCTCCGAATCGGCGACACGGTCACGCTCTTGGTCGATTTTAGTTTCTCCCGGACGCCGCCGAGCCTGCCGGATGGTCTCAGGACCGCGCTCTGTTTCACCAACGGCGTCGCTCCCCGTCGCACCGACGGCACCGCGACGGGCGCCTATCAAGGCTACGGTAATTTCACCAACCCAGGCACCGCCACCGGTGGCACTCGCCTCCGTAAACGCGCCGGCCCTGCCGCCGCCAATGCCACCGCCAGCCTCCTCGAAGTCACCGACGGTCCCAGCACGATCACGTGGGCCACGTTCGGCGGGGCGAGCACCGGCGTGAGCAGCCCGCTTCAAGCCGGTATTCCCTACACCTGCACGCTCCGCGTCACGCGCATCGGCGCCGACCTCTGCGTCGTCTCAAGCAACCTCGCCGGCGGCGTCCTCCCAGCCAACAATAGTGTCAACGAAAACGACACGTCCGGTGCGTTCACCACATTCGACACCGTCGCGATTGGCGCTGCCGATACCGCCGCCGCCGGCGACTTCACGATTACCCGCGTTTCCATCGTGCACGATCGCACCACCGCGCGCCTGAGCAATCTCTCGATCCTTACGAACCTCTCCTCGGCCACCGATAGCTTTGCGATGGGTTACGTCGTCAGCGGCGCCGACACGACGAATCCGAAGCCCCTCGTCATCCGCGCCGCCGGCCCCTCACTCGGCGCGCTCGGCGTCCCCAATACAGTGGAAGATCCGAAGCTCGAACTTTTCGCCGGCGCCGCGAAGACTCTCGAAAACGACAACTGGGGCGGCTCCGTCTCGCTCACCGCCGCGCTCGCGAACGTCGGGGCCTTTGCCTACACCGGCCCGCTCTCGAAGGACGCCGCGATTGCCACGAGCCTTACCTCGCGCGACAACTCCGTGAAAGTGTCCGCCACCGGCGCGGGCGCCGTCATCGCCGAAATCTACGATGCCACGCCGGCCGCTGCGTTTACGGCGACCACGCCGCGCCTCGCCAACGTCTCCGTCCTCAAGAATCTCGGCACGAGCCTCACGGTCGGCTTCGTCGTCGGCGGCACCGGCGCGAAACAAATCCTCATCCGCGCCATCGGCCCCGGCCTCGCCCAGTTCGGCGTCCCCGGCACCGTCGTCGATCCGCAGCTGCGCCTTTTCTCCGGCGCCAACGTGATCGGGGCCAACGACAATTGGTCCGGCATCGCTCCGCTCACCGCGGCCTTCACCGCCGTCGGCGCCTTCGCCCTCGACGCCGTGTCCAAGGATGCGGCGCTGCTCTTCACCCTCCAACCCGGCAACTACACCGTCGAAGTCAGCGGCGTGAACAACACGACTGGCGTCGCGCTCGTCGAGGTTTACGAAGTGCCGTAGCGCGCGGTCTGTGAACCGCCCGTAATCCGATCACGCAACGTGCGAAAAAGGCGGGTCCGAGACCCGCCCGACTTCACGGCCACTCCTCTACGCACGTTTGCGTATGGTGTGTTTTCCCGAATGCGCACACCCTCCACGCACCATGCGCACGCTTCAACTTCCCCGCTTCGCTGCCGTCGCCCTCGTTTTCGCTCTCACCGCGTCCGCCACATTCGCCCAAACCCCCACCTTCACCGTCGTCAACCACGGCCTCGACGCCACCTTCGGCAACGCCGGCAAGGCCCTCGGTGCTCCGGCGGTCACCGGCCTCCAAGGTGTCGCTTACGGTGCCGGTCTCTTCGTCGTCATCGGCAACTCCACCGGCGAAGACGGCATCCGCTGGGCCACCAGTCCCGACGGCACGACCTGGACCGGCCGCACCCAGGCCCTCACGGGCGGCATGAAAACCTTCACCAATTCCCGAGTCCGTTTCCTCAACGGTAAATTCATGTTCTTCACCGAACACTCTGCCGCGAGCGGCGCGACCGCCTGGTGCTACACGAGCGCTGACGGCCTGACGTGGACGCCCGCCAAAGTCGCCGACGGTCGGCACCGCTTCGAAGAATTCGATGCCAGCCCCACCCTCACCGTCACGTCCGGCACCGACGGCGATCAATATTCGTCGACCGATCTCGTCACCTGGAAGCCCAGCCCCGTCGTTTCCGCCGGCGGCCTCTATTCGCACAACGACATCGCCTTCGGCAACGGCCGGTTTTTCTCGAGCATCAACGGCTTTGGCGGAGCCACCTACTCGAGCACCGATGCCGTCACCTGGACCGCCATCCCTGCCGCGACCGCCCCCGGTGGCGGCCGCGTCGAGACGGGCAACGGCCTCGTCCTCCTCAGCGGCGGGACGAGCCGCCTTCGTAGCACCGACGGCATTACGTTCACTGCCTATACCCCCCGGACCGTTGCCGCCACGATGCTTCTCTCCGGTAACGATGGCCGGTTCACCAACGGCCGCTTCATCACCAACCTGACCGATATTTCCACCGGCGTCGGTCGCACCCTCCGCGGCTCGTCCACCGACGGCCTAAACTGGTCCGTGATGGGCTTTGAAGCCTCCGCCCCGGCCTCCCTCCCCGGGACCAGCCGCGCCTACGGCTACACCGACATCACCTTCGGCAATGGCAAATACGTCCTCGTCGGCTCCGATGTCACCTTCGCCGCCGCCTCGACCACCTTCCTACCGCTGATCACGGTCCTCGACGCGTCCCTCGTTCCCACCGTCCCAACCGCGCCCGTAATCACAACGCCATTGCCTGCCACGCAAAACGCCGTCCTTGGCGGCAGCGTTACGTTCACCATCGCGGTCGCCAGCACGGGCAACACCTACCAATGGCGCAGAGATAACGTCGCCCTCACCGGCGCCACCGGCGCCACGCTCACGCTCAACGCCATCACCGCCGCCAACGCCGGCAGCTACACCGTTGTCATCACCAACTCCATCGGCTCCACCACGAGCACAGCCGTGGTCCTCAGCCTCGTCACCGCCAGCAACGTCGGCCGCCTGATCAATCTCTCCGTGCTCACTGGTCTCGATTCGCCGACGGATGAATTCACGCTCGGCTACGTCGTCGGCGGTGCCGGCACTTCCGGCGCGAAGCCCCTCGTGCTCCGCGCCGCCGGTCCTTCGCTCGGCGCACTGGGCGTGCCCGGCACGCTCACCGATCCGAAGATGGAACTCTTCGCCGGCTCGACCAAGACGACGGAGAACGACAACTGGGGCGGTGCCGCCGATATCACCGCCGCGATGGCGGCCGTCGGCGCGTTTCCCTACGCCGGCCCGACGTCGCGCGACGCCGCGGCCGCGACCAGCATCTCGACGCGCGACAACTCCGTGCGCGTCACCGGTGTGGGCGGCGGCACCGGCGCCGTCATCGCCGAAGTTTACGACGCCTCGCCCGCGGCGACGTTCAACGCCGCGACGCCTCGCCTCCTCAACGTTTCCGTCCGCAAGCACCTCGGCACCGGCCTCACCGCGGGCTTTGTCGTCGGCGGCGCGACCTCGGCGCGCGTGCTCATCCGCGTCGCCGGCCCCGGCCTCGCGCAGTTCGGCGTCCCCGGCACCGTCGTCGATCCGCAGCTCGCACTCTTCAACGCTCAGTCACAGCAGATCGCCGCCAACGACAACTGGAACAACGCCGCCGACATCACCGCCGCCGGCACCAGCGTCGGCGCCTTTGCCCTGCCCGCCAACTCGCGCGACGCCGCCCTCGTCGCCACGCTCCCGCCGGGCAACTACTCCGTCCGCGCCACCGGCGTGAACTCCACCACCGGCGTCGCGCTCGTGGAAGTTTACGAGCTGCCGTGATGTTTGAAGTAGGGCGCGGTCTGTGACCCGCCCTCGGCGCGAACACTCAGCGTCCAGCGCCCGAAAGGGCGGGTCACAGACCGCGCCCTACCTCGCACGCGAGCGTATTTTCAAGAATTGCATCGACAGCGAAAATCCTCGTCCCCACACGCCTAGCCCACTTGAAGCAAATCATCCCCTCCTCGGCACTCGCACTTGCTGCCGCGGGACTTATCTCCGGCTGCTCCCCCCGCGAGCCGCTTCCCCCTCCCGCCTCAGCCGCAGGCGCGACCGACACCGATCCACAAGCGCGAGGTCTTAACCCGCCGACCCCCGAGGAGCGCGCGCGGATGGACGCGATGGCGACGAAAAATCCCAAGACCCTGCCCAACGAACTCGCACGCGAACGCCTCAACGCGGAGCGCAAAGCGCAGGGCCTCGCACCCCTCCCGCCCGAGCCCGCCCCGGCACCGCCGAAGTCTGCACCGAAATAATTTTCCGTCCCCGCGCGGCGCGGTCCCGTCCGCAGTGGTTAGGCAGATTTCATCCCCATGCACTCCCGTAGTTCGACGATTCGTCACACCCTTTTTCCATTGGCGTTGCTGGCGGCCATGCTGGCGCTGCCGCTTCACGCGCAGACCGAAAATCCCTCCGGGGAACCGCAGGCGCTCGGCTTGCGCGAGCCCACCGTCGAGGAGCAGGAGCGCATGCGCATCCTCGCCCCCAAGGTCGACAAGGTTTTCCCCAACGCGCAGGCGCTCAAACGGGCCAACGATGAGCGCGCGCTCTTGGGATTCGCGCCGCTCGCCCTGCCGGTCGTGCCCGACGGCGACGAGTTCCGCTTCACGCCGGCCACCGCCGCCGCCCCGGGGCCCGGGTTCGATCCCACGCCGCCACCGACCGCTGCCGCCGACGCCGCGATCCCCTCCGCCGCCGACAACAGCCTGCTCAACGCCTTTCCACCGATTCGAAATCAGGAGAACATCGGTTCCTGCGCCGCGTTTGCCTCGGTCTATTATATGGGGAGCTATATGCGCGCCAAGGCTCGTGGCTTGAACATCAGGAACGACGGCAACCTTGATAAACTCTCGCCCAAATTCGTCTATAACTTCGTCAACGGTGGCGCCGACCGAGGTTCGTGGTTCACGGGCCTTTTCGAAGTGTTGCTCACCCAAGGCGCGCCCACCTGGAGCGTATGGCCCTACAGCGGATCAAAAACGCCCGCCACGAACTATCTCGAGTGGCCCACGACCTCCGACGTCTATTTCGACGCGATCGGCAACCGCATGGCCAAGGACTCCAGCTACACCCTGACAGAGATCGATACTCCGGCGGGGCTCGAGCGCCTCAAGACCTCCCTCGCCAACGGCAATATCCTCGTGCTGGCCACCAACGTCAACGGCTGGCAATACGGCACCATCGGCGACGATCCCGCCACGGCCCTCGACAGCGCGTTTGTCGGCCGCCCGATCGTTAACATGATGCGCGTCAACGCGAGCGGGCACGCGATGACGATTGTCGGCTACAACGACAATATCTGGGTCGACCTGAACAAAAACGGCGTCGTCGATGCCGGCGAAAAAGGCGCGCTGCGCATCGCGAACTCTTGGGGCACGAGCTGGCAGGACGGCGGGTTCGTCTGGGTCTCCTACGATGCGCTGCGCGTCACGTCCGGCGTGGCGGGAGTCGGCACCGATATCTCCCTTTACCGCGCTGGCGGTGGCGTCGCGCCTCCTCCCGCCTCCGGTGAAACCGCCGGCCCAGTTTCCGGCGGAGCCGCCGACCCACTCAAAAAGCCGCTCTGGGATAATACCGTCTACGGTCTCATTGCCCGGGCGGCCTACTCGCCGCAGCTCCTCGCCGAGTTCCAGCTCATTGGCATCACTGCGCGCAACGTTCTCCGGATTTTCGGCGGCCGCAGCAACACCGAGGAAATACCGACCAGCCCCTTGTTTTCGTTCGCCGGGTTCGACGCAAAAGGCGGACGCTTTGCGCTCAACGGCACCACGACGGCTACCGTCGCCACGGTCATGCTGGATCTAACCGACTTACAAGAGAATGGCACCAGCAGATACCATGTCTTGGTGAATGATAATTCCGCCAACACCCTGCAGTTTATCACCCGCGGCGACCTAGCCACGCTCGCCAATTATCGCGTGCTCAACGGGGCCAGAAGCGCCATCGGTGGCCTATCCTACACCCCCATCCGTCAAAGTGAGACGCAGGCCAATTTCTACCAAACGGTCAGTGTGATCGCACGGGCGCCGGTGATTACCAGCCCGCTCACCGCAACCGGGTTCGTCGACGTCCCCTTCAACTACGTGATCCAAGCGAACAATCTTCCGACCAGCTTCACCGCCCTCAACCTCCCCCCCGGTTTCCCGGCTCTGGGCACTTTCACGAACGGAATAATATCCGGGAATCCAAGGGCCGCCGGCACGTTTAGTGTTCCGATTACGGCCAGCAACACCCTTGGCACTGACAGTCGGACGCTCGTGATCACGATCGCGACCGTTACCGCCCCGGTCGTAACCAGCTCGACCGCCGTCGGCGGTGTCCGGGGATCCCCTTTTTCCTACCAAATCATCGCGACCAACTCACCGACCTCTTATAACGTGCGGGGAGCGCTGCCCAACGGACTCACCATTAATGGCGCCACCGGCCTCATCACCGGCACACCCGCGGAGGCCGGAGTCTTCAATATCCAGGTGAGTGCCAACAATTCCGCGGGACCCGGCACGCGCTCCCTCACCATCACGATCACCACCCCTGCCACCCCCGTGCCCGTCATCTCAAGCCCGACCACCGCGAGTATTCGGGCCGACAGTTTGTTTAACTACCGCATCGTGGCTTCCACCGTGCCGACGAGCTACGGAGCGCAAAACCTGCCCAACGGCCTCACCATCGATGCCTCGAGCGGGGTGATCTCCGGCCGGGTAAGTCTCGCCCGCTCCTACCAGATCACGCTCACGGCCACCAATGCCTCCGGTATCGGCTACGCTACGCTCACTCTGGAGGTGACCGGCAACAGCAGCTTCGGACCCGCCAACGATGCGTTCGGCGCCCGCATCGCGTTGAGCGGCAGCTCGGTCACCACGACCGGAGCCAACGTCAACGCCACCGCCGAAACCGGGGAACCCGCCCACGGCGGCAGCGCCGCAGCGACGTCGGTCTGGTGGGTCTGGACCGCGCCCAGCACCGGCACGCTCACGGTTTCGACCACGGGCAGCGTCCCCGCCATGCGCTCTGGCGTCTACACGGGCGCCAGCGTGTCGACGCTCACCACCGTCCAGCCGACCACCCCCGGGGCCGGCACCTACGCCGTGGTCGCGGGCACACCCTACTACATCGCCGTCGACAGCATCGCCAACGCCACCGGCTCCATCGCGCTCTCGCTCTCGCTCAACGCGCCCGCGCCCAGCCGCCCGGCCAACGACAATTTCGCCGCCGCCGCGACCCTCACCGGTTCCAGCGCCACCGCGACCGCGATCACGAACGCCGCCACGGCCGAAGCCGGCGAGCCCGCGCACGGCGACACTCCCGCCGCAAAATCCGTTTGGTATAAATGGACCGCGCCCGCCAGCGGCCGCGCGATCCTCGGCACGCGTGGCAGCGATTTCGACACCCTGCTCGCCGTCTACACCGGCACGGCGCTGAATGCCCTCACGAACGTCGTGCGCGACGACGATGGCGGCGGCAATTCCACCAGCGAGGCGGGCTTCAACGCCACCAGCGGCACGACCTACAGCTTCGCGGTCGATGGCTACAGCGGCAGTTTCGGAAACCTCGCGCTGAGCTTGGCGTTTACCGCGGCCGTCCCCGGCCCCGCCAACGACAACTTCGCCAGCGCGTCGCTCTTGTCCGGTTCCACCGCTTCGCTCTCGGGTTCCACGCTGAACGCGACTCGCGAAACCAACGAGCCCGCGCACGCCGGTTCCCCCGCCACGCGGTCCGTGTGGTTCCGCTGGGTCGCGGCCGGCTCCGGCCCCGTCACCCTCTCCACGGCGGGAAGCGCCTTCGACACCGTGCTCGCAGTCTACACGGGCTCCGCCGTCGGCGCCCTCGCACCCGTTGCGAGCAACGACGATGGCGGCACCAATGCCACCAGCCTGCTCACCTTCAACGCCATCGCCGGCACGACCTATTATTTCGCGATCGATGGCTACGATGGCGGCTCCGGCAGCTACGCGCTCAGCCTCGCTTCCCTCACGACGACCAACAACGCCTTTGCCTCCGTCGCCACGCTCACCGCCGGCGTGCGCGCCAGTGCGCTCAGCACGGCCGCCACCGCCGAGCCGGGCGAGCCCGCCCACTTCACCGGCAACGCCGCCGCGAAATCCGTCTGGTGGCGCTGGACCGCCACCGCCACCGGCTTCGTTTCGATCAGCACCGCGGGCAGCAGCTTCGACACCGTGCTTGCCGTTTATTCCGGCGCCGCGCTCGCCTCGCTCACCCGCCTCGCGGAAAACGACGACGCCGGCGACGACGACTTCACGAGCACCGTGTTCATCCGCGCCGTCGCGGGCCGCACGTATCTGATCGCGGTCGATGGCTTCTCCGGCGCCTCTGGCACCGTGGCGCTCACGCTCACGCCGTCCACGGATGCGAGCACCGTTTACGCCACCGACTTCGAACGCTTCACCGTCGGCACCGGCCAGCTCGTGAACCAGGACCAGTGGAGCCAAATCAACGCGCCAGCCTCCGGCAGTGCGCAGGGCATCCTCGCGCAGGGCATCATCGGCCAGGGCCGCGCCGGCTACCTCGGCTATGGCGCGCCGGCCTTCTCCAGCCCCTCGGAGACCGAAGTCGCCGTGTTTCGCCCGCTGAATTTCGATCCCGTCGCCGAAGGCGCGCCCATCGTGCAAGTCCGCGCCGATATCAACATCCTCGCCTCCACCAACGGCCGGAACGACATCTTCCGCCTCAGCCTCTACAGCCGCGACGGCACGTTGCTCGGTGGCTTCCATTTCAACACCGCCACGCGCCTTGTCTCCACCAGCAACGGCACCACCCTCACGGCGTCCACGTTTACCTTTGCCTTCAACACCCGCTACACGGTCCTCGGCACTTTCAATTTCACGACCCGCCGCTGGACCGCGCGCATCAACGCCACCGAGCTCGTCACCGACTCCCTATTCGCCGCGGGCGCCACGATCGCCGATGTCGGCGATTTCGATTTCATCTGGCGCATCGCCGATGCGCAGCGTGTGAACGGCGACAACTTTATCGTCTTCGACAATTTCGCCGTCACCGCCGATGCCGTGCCCGCGGCCGCACCCGCGGTGCGACTTCCCGCCACACCTCCCGTGGGCTCGCTGTCCACGCCCCTCAGCTACGCCGTCACCGCGACCAACGGCCCGATCACCGGCTTCTCCGCGGCCGGGCTCCCGGCCGGCCTCACGCTCAATGCCGTGACCGGCCTCGTGAGCGGCACGCCCACGCAGGCGGGCACGTTCAACGTGAGTTTCACCGCGACGAATGCCCGCGGCCAGAGCGCCGCGTCGAGCGCAACCTTCACGATCGTCGCCGGCCCGCCCGTGATCAACAGCGCTCCGACCGCGAGCGCGCGACTCGGCCAGCCGTTCTCGTTCCAGGTCACCGCGACGAATGCTCCGCGTGCCTTCGGCCTCCGCGGCACCGCCGCCCTTCCGAGCGGCCTCACCCTCAACGCCACGAGCGGTGTGATCTCCGGCACGCCCACCTCCCTCGGCACCTATCGCCTCACCGTCGCCGCCGACAACGCCGTCGGCTCCGGCACCGCTGCGCTCGATCTCGCCGTCGACAACGCCGCGACCGGTCGCCTGATCAATCTCTCGATCGTCACCTCGCTGGCAGGCGCGGCAGATTCGTTCACGATGGGCTATGTCGTCGGCGGCACGGGCACGACCGGCACAAAGCCTCTCGTCATCCGAGCGGCGGGGCCTTCGCTCACGCCGCTCGGCGTCGGCGGCGCGCTCGCGGATCCGCAGCTCACGCTCTTCGCGGGCGCGACGCAGAACGGCGCCAACGACAACTGGGGCGGCGGAGCCACGCTGCTCGCCGCGATGAACGCCGTCGGCGCCTTCGCCTTCACCGGCCCAGCTTCACGCGATGCCGCCGTCGCAACGAGCGTCTCCGCGGGCGACAACTCCGTTAAGGTTTCCCCCGTCGGCAACCTCAGCGGCGCCGTCATCGCCGAGATCTACGACGCCACGCCGGCCGCGAGTTTCGCCGCCACGACGCCGCGCCTGATCAATGTCTCCGTCCTGAAAAATATCGGCACGAGCCTGACCGCCGGTTTCGTGATCGGCGGCACCGGCCCGCGCACCGTGCTGATTCGCGCGATCGGTCCGTCGCTGGCGGGTTTCGGCGTCGGCGGCTTCGTCGCCGACCCACAGCTCGCGCTCTTCAATTCCGCCTCCACGAAAATCGGCGAGAACGACAACTGGGGCGGCACTGCCGCGCTCACCGCGGCGTTCACTTCGGTTGGTGCTTTTGCACTCTCCCCCGCCATCTCGCGCGACGCCGCGCTCGTCGCGACCCTCGCCCCCGGCAACTACACCGTCCAAGTCAGCGGCGTCGGCGGCACCACGGGCGTCGCCCTCGTCGAAGTCTACGAGCTGCCTTAGCGGGAACGATGCCGTTGAATTCAAGATCGGTCGCGAGTTTATCGGTTTGAGGTGAGCCGTGCGCTCCGCGCACGGCAAAGGCGGGCGGACATGCCCATGCCGCGCGCGGAACGCACGGCCCACCCTTCCAACCGCATCGTTCCGGCTGAGCGGGTGCCACGCGGCCCGCCGCCTCCGGCCCCCGCGGTCACCCGATGGCTTGTCGCAAAAACGGTGGAGCACAAGTGGGCAGGCTACCGGAATTCCGGTAGTTCGGATTGTCGCGGAACGGCGGCCGGCCAACATGGTCGAGCTCCCTCCCCCTCATGGCTTCAACCCTTCTCTCCCGGGCTGGCGGAAATTGGTCGCGCTGGCGCGCCGCCCTTTTCGCCCTGGCGCTGTTCGCAAATCTCTCCGCCGCCGACGACACGCCGATCTCGACCGAGGAAAAGGAGCGCGGCTACCGCGCCCGCACGATCCTCGCCAAGCCGCGGGCCGGCCTCACCGACGTGGAACGCGCCGAGGCGACGGAAAATCTCCTGCTCGTCCGCACGCACCCGCGGCTCGGCGGCATCCGCATCCTCGAATCCGACGGTCGCGATGACGTGAAATCAGTCATCACGCGCCTGGTCGCGACCGGACTCTACGATTACGTCGAGCCGGACTACATCCGGAATCTCCTCGTCGTGCCGAATGACCCGCGTTTCGCCGCCGACCAGTGGTCGCTCCAGAATACCGGACAGGACGGCGGCACCGCCGGCGCGGATATCAAGGCCGTCGCCGCATGGAGTATCATTCGCGAGGCGCCCGACGTGACGATCGGGGTCATGGACACCGGCATTTCCCTCACCCACGAGGATATCGCGGCCAATCTTTGGCAGAATCCCCGTGAAACCGGCGCGGGAAAACTCATCGGCGCAGACGACGACGCCAACGGCTACGTCGACGACGTCAACGGCATCAACGCCACGGTGGCCCGCACCGCCGCCACGGCCACCAATGTCAACGACACCAACGGCCATGGTTCGCACGTCGCCGGGATCATCGCCGGCATCGGCGACAACGAGAAGGGCGTCGCCGGCATCGCCTGGAAGGCGAAGCTAATGGCGCTGAAATTTCTCGGCACCAACGGGGGCACGACCTCGGCCGCCGTCGCGTGTCTCGACTACGCCATCGCCAACGGCGCCCAGATCATCAACGGCAGCTACGGCTCGCTCTCGTATTCGCAGGCCGAGTTCGATGCGATCAAGCGCGCGCGTGACGCCGGCATCATTTTCGTCGCCGCCGCCGGCAACGACAGCCAGGAGATCAGTTCACTGCCCGAGTATCCGGCCGCCTACCTGCTCGACAACATCGTCGCCGTCGCCTCCACCACGCGGCAGGACAAACTGGCGAGCTACTCGACCTTCGGTTCCGGCCTGATCGAACTCGCCGCGCCCGGGTCATCTATCCTCTCCCTCGGCATCGGCAGTCCCAACGCCTACGCGACCAAGAGTGGCACCTCGATGGCCGCGCCGCACGTCACCGGGGCGCTCGCATTGTTGAAGCAACAGTTCCCTAACGACAGCTACCGCGCCCTGATCAACCGCCTGCTCAGCTCCGTCGATGTGCTCCCCGCGCTCGAAAACCGCGTGCAGACCAACGGCCGTCTCAACCTGCTCCGCGCGCTCAGCACCACCGACGCACGCCCTTTCAACGATGACTTCGCGCGCCGTGCCGCACTCACGGGCGAAGCCAACCTCGTGCGCAGCTCCAACACCGGCGCCACCCGCGAGACCGGCGAACCCGATCACGGCGTGCCCGCCGCCGGCGGCTCGCTGTGGTGGACGTGGCAGGCACCCGCGGACGGCGGCAAGCTCACCGTCTCCACCGCCGGCAGCGCGGTCGACACCGTGCTCACCCTTTACGCGCTGCCGGCGACGGGCGCGCCCACGCTCGCGAATCTCACGCGGATCGCGTTCAACGACGACGCGAGTGCCAGCATCACCACCAGCGCGCTCACCATCGACACCGCTCCCGGCGCCACCTACGCCATCGTGATTGCGGGCAAGGGCACGGCCACGGGGCTCGTCACCTTCACCCTCACCGCCGTGCCGCTCAACGACACGTTTGCGCAGGCGCGCACCCTGACCGGTCAGAGCGCGCTCGCCGAAGGCAACAACGCCGGCGCCACGGGTGAGGCGGGTGAGCCCCGGCCGCGCAACGCCCTCGGCTCGATCGTCGGCAGCAACCGCTCGCTGTGGTATCGCTGGACTGCGCCCAACACCCACGCCTACGAGGTTTCCTGTGTCTCACCCTCCATCGATCCGGTGCTTTCGATCTACACGGGCTCCACGCTGGCCACGCTCAGCCAGGTCGCGTTCGACGACGACGGCGGGGCTTTTCGCGACAGCCTCGCGCGTTTTAACGCCATCGCCGGCGTCACCTATTACATCCGCGCCGATACCTTCGGTGCCGGCGGTAAATTCAAACTCTCGCTCGTCGACGCCGCGTGGCAATTCGCCACCGAGGATCCCATCAACGCCTCTCCCTCGATCGCGCCCGACGGCACGATCTACCTCTTGGATGAGTTTGGTTATGTCCACGCCCTGAACCCGAGTGGCACGCGCAAGTGGCGCTCCACCGTAAGTTCGGGCAACGCCTACGGCGGCGCGGTCGCGCTTGGCCCCGATGGCACGCTCTACTTCGGCGACGATATCGGCTATGTCTATGCGCTCGATCCCGTCACCGGCGCGCGCAAATGGCGCTTCCTCACGGGCGACGTCATCTGGACCTCACCCGCCGTCGCCGCCGATGGCACCATTTACGTCAAATCCGACGATGGGCTCCTCTACGCCTTCAACCCCGATGGCACCAAGCGCTGGCAGTTCAGCATCCCCGGCGACACCTATTCCTCCCCCGTGATCGCCACCGATGGCACGATCTACATCGGCTCCGGCGATGACAGCGCGCTCTACGCGCTCAATCCCGACGGCACGCAAAAATGGAAAGTCTCCCTCGGCTCCACCGTCTATGCCTCGCCCGCACTCGGGGCCGACGGCACGATCTTCATCGGCAACTACGACGGCCGCTGCTTCGCCTTCCGCGCTAACGGCACCGAGCTCTGGCGCTTCGATACCGGCAGCCCGCTCTCCGGCTCGCCCATCATCGACACGCGCGGCAACGTGCTCTTCGGCAGCTACGACAAAAAGCTCTACGCGCTCAACCCCGCGACCGGAGCCAAGCGCTGGGAATACGCCACCGGCGATGTCATCCGCGGCACCTCGCCCGCCGTCGCCGACGACGGCACGATCTACCTCGGCAGCGATGACGGTCTCATCCATGCGCTCACAGCCGAAGGCGCGCTTATCCGCACCTACGCCACCGGCGCCCCGATCATCGCCTCGCCCGTGCTCTCGGGTGGAAAACTCTACGCCGGCTCGACCGACGGCAAACTCTACGCCTTCGACACCGGCAACAACCTCGCCCGCACGCCGTGGCCCATGCACCGGCAAAATCTCCGCCGTAGCGCCCGCCCCGGCGATCTCGCCGGCATCCCCGCGATCGGCACCCAACCCGTCGCCCCCTCGGGCGCAATCGCCGGCACCGCCGTTTCAATCACGAGCCTCGCGACGATTCCCGGCGGTGGCGCCGTCACTTACCAATGGTATGTAAACGATGTCGCGATCGCCGGTGCGACCGCCGCGACCCTCACGCTCCCTTCCGCGCAAGGTTCGAACTCCGGCACCTATCGCGTGCTCGCGATTGGCGCGGGCGGTTCCATCATTAGCAAAGCCACCACGCTTTCGGTCGCCGCCAGCACCGGCGATACCGCCCGCCTGATAAATCTCGCCGTGCGCACCAATGCCGGCAGCGGAGCCAACGTGCTCTTCGTCGGCTTCGTCGTCGGCGGCGCGGGCACGAGCGGCACGAAGCCCCTGCTCTTCCGCGCCGTCGGCCCCACGTTGAGCGTCTTCGGCGTCACCGCCACCCTGAGCGATCCCAAATTGCAGATTTTCTCCGGCACCAATCTCCTGTTGGAAAACGACGACTGGGCGGGCAACGCCCAAGTCACCGCGCTCACGGCACAGGTCGGGGCCTTCGCCCTCGCCCCCGTCACGAGCAAAGATTCCGCCCTCGCCCTCGGCCTCACCGCCGGACCTTACTCCGCCCAAGTCTCCGGCGTCGGCACGGCGTCCGGCGTGGTGCTCGCCGAGATTTATGATGGCACCGGCACGTTTACCGCCGCCACGCCGCGCCTGATCAATGTCTCGGCGCGCACGCAGGTCGGCACCGGCGCCAACATCCTGATCGCGGGCTTCGTCGTCGGCGGCACCGGCACCAAGACCGTGCTCCTCCGCGCCATCGGCCCCACGCTCGGCGTCTTTGGCGTGCCCGGCGTGCTCGTTGATCCCAAGCTGCAGCTCTTCACTGGCACGACGCTGCTGCAGGAAAACGACAACTGGGGCGCCGCTTCCAATGCCGCGCAAATCGCCACCACCTCGGCCGCCGTCGGCGCGTTTGCTCTCGAACTGGCCAGCCGGGATGCGGTGCTCCTGCTCACGCTGCAGCCCGGCAGCTACACCGCCCAAGTTAGCGGCGTGAACAACACCACGGGCGCGGCACTCGTGGAAGTCTACGAGGTGCCGTAGCTGTAGGACGAATGAAGTTTGGCTGGCCGGCGCGGTCCGGGGTTCGTAACAACTCCCCTACGCTCGCGTCTTCTCCCGTTCCCCATGCACTCGTTCTCTCTGATTACTCCGCCGACCCATCGCTTCCGTTCGAGTTTGGTTCGTTCTTTCCTCGCCTCGATTTTGACCTTCGCCATCTCAGCCACGGCCATCGCCCAAGGTGGCGGCGGTGCTGGTGGGGGCGGTGTCCCGGGCGGTGGCGGAGTCGGACCCGGCGGCGGAGTCATCGTCCCTCCCGGCGGTGGCGGCGGCGTGGTCCCGGGTGGCGGCGGCGTTATTCCCGGCGGGGGCGGCGGGGGCGGTGCGATCACTGGGCCGCGCATCGTGACCGATACGGGGATTCTCCTCGGCCAGAATTCCGTCGCGGCGGTGGTCGTGCCCAACACCGGTGGCGCTGGCACCACACCGGTCGCCTCCACCTACCAATGGACGATCAGCGGCGGCCGCATCACCAACGACTCCACCCGGCAGACCGTTAATTTCACCGCCGATGTCGTCGGCACCCTTTCGCTCAACGTCGTAATCACCAGCGGTGGCACGAGCCAAAGCACGTCCATCGATGTCACCGTTATCTCCCCGGCCCTCGCCGGCGCCATGACAGCGGCCGCCAGTGTGGCGACGAATGCCACAACCCTAACGGCTTCGGTCCCGGCCGCGACCAACGCCGACCGCACGTTCCGCTGGACCCTCAACGGCGCGGGCGCCGCGATCACCGCGGGTCAGGGCACGAACACCGTCACGCTGCGCCCCGGCAACCCCGGCGTGCTGGAAGTCATGTGCGACGTAAATCTCCAGCAGCTCGCCACGGTCACGCTGCGTTCGTTTGTCGTCGTCACCGGTCAGGGCGCGCCCACCGCCCTCACGATAAACGGCGGGACCGGCAGCGGCACCTACCCCGCCGGATCGCGCGTGGATATTTTTGCCAACCCGCCGGCGGCCGGCCAGGTGTTCGATCGCTGGACGGGAGACACCTCCGTCCTCGGCAACGGGGCCCTGCTTCCGGTGCTCGCCCACACCTTGATCACCGTGCCGGCCACGCCCGCCACGCTCACCGCGACGTATCGCAACGTCACCCCCTGGACGCCGACGACTGTCACCGCCTTCAACCCCATCGCCACCGCCAGCCCCAACGGCACGACCCTCACCTACTTCATTCCCCCGGCGGCCCAGGGCATCGTCTTTCTGCTGCACGACACCGGCAGTGCGGGCCCGATCTGGTTTAATGGGGCCGAGCAACTCACGCTGGCGCGCGACCTCGTCGCCGCGGGCTACGGCGTCGCCTCGTTGAGCAGCGCCAACCGCACCAACGGCGCGTGGTCCGCGCAAGCCACCCTCGCCAACAATCCCGACGCCGCGACGCACGCCGCTGCCCTCGATCGCCTCGTGCGTGATGGAGTGCTCACGGCGACGAAGCCCGTCTTTTTCCTCGGCCTCGCCGCCGGCGCTGATGCCGCCGCGCGCTATGCCGAACTACTCGCGACCGCCACACCGGCCCGCCCGGTCAAGGGCGTCGTGCTCTATTGCGCCACCGGCGGTGCCTCGCTCGCCGTGACCTCGCGCGTGCCGCAATTTTTTGCCCTCGCCGCCCATGACAACGGGATCGGTGTCACCGGCAACGCCGATGCGGTCAGCAATTCTCAGCTCCTCTCCGGCCGCGGCGTCGCCACCGGCATCGTCAATAACGCAATTTCCCCCGTGCACAGCGGCCGCTTTCGCATCCTCAGTGTAAATTCGCCCGCGTTCACCGCGGCGGATGCGACCGCCGTCTGGACCGCCGTCAAAGCCGCCGGCCTGATTGACACGAACAACTACCCGAAGTCGATCGCGACCACTGAAACCGTGCGCACCGCGCTGCCTGCCACCTATCAGACCCGCGCCGCCGAGGTCGCCAACCAACTCGCCGTCGCCTACGCCGCGCAGGAATTCTACAGCGACGCCAACGCCCGCGTGATCAATTTCCTCAACAACCGTGTCGCCGATGCGCCGGTGCCCGCACCCGGCCGCCTGATCAATCTCTCGACGCGCACCAAGATCGCGTTCCTCGGCGACAGCTTCGCCCTGGGCTTCAACATCTCCGGCACCCAGCGCGCCACGCTGCTCATCCGCGGCATCGGCCCGGCGCTCGTGAAATTCGGCCTCCCCGGCGCCCTCCCGGCCCTGCGCCTGGAAATTAACCAAGGCAGCACGGTCATCGCCTCCAACGAAGCTTGGGATAAACCGGCGACCGGCGGCACCTCCGCCGCGCAGATTGTAGCTGCGGCCACCAGTGTCGGCGCCTTCGCCCTCACCGCTGGCGATCTCGACACGGCGTTGCTCCTGACCCTCGACCCCGGCACCTACACCGCCAACATCAAGGGTCTCAACGGCAGCGTCGGCGATGTGCTCGCGGAAATTTACGACGTGAGCCGCAACGGCACGCGCCTCACCAATCTCTCGACCCTCGCCAAAATCTCCGCCGACGGCGAACTGCTCATCCCCGGCATCGTGATCATCGGCAACAACCCGCGCACGCTCGTCGTCCGCGCGGTGGCGCAAGGCCTGAGCGATTTCGGCATCCCCGCCGCCAACCTCCTCGGCGATGCGCGCATCTCGATTCTCACCACCGGTCCCAACGGCGCCGCGCAGACGGTCGGCACGAATAACAATTGGGCGCAGACCAGTGCCGCCACTCTCACCGCCGCCTTTCCGGCCGTAGGTGCTTTTCCGCTCCGCGCCGCCAGCGACGCCGCCATCATCGACGCTCTCGCCCCCGGCAGCTACACGCTCCAAGCCGGTGCCGCCCCCGTGGCCAACGGCCCGGGCGGCCAGGCCCCCGTCACCGTGCCCAATCAAACCGGCTCGGTGCTCGTCGAGGTTTACGAAGTGCCGTAAGCGTCCGCGCGGATCTCACGCGCCTGGCGGATTATTTTTCTACCGGAATTCCGGTAGAAAATTGAGTTCACGTTTGAATCCGTCGTTTCACTGTCTGGCTTCCCCATGCCCCACAGTATCCCCGGTTCAGCGAACTTTCTCTCCACGTGGCGCGCCGTGCTTTTCAGTGCCGCGCTCGTCTCCGCCCTCAACCCCACCGCCGCACAACCCGTGCCCGGCGAGCGCCGCCTTCTAACCACCGAGGAGCGCAGCCAAGGTTACAGCAGCGTGACCGTTCTCGCGAAGCCGAAGGCCGGCGCCAACCACGCCGACCTCGCAACGCTCGAGACGAACGAACGGGCCCGCCTGCGCCGCGCCGCCGGCCCCGACCGCTCCACACGCATTCTCGAGATCACGGATGGGGCACCTATTCAGGATGCAATCGCTCGTCTCCGCGCCTCGGGCCGCTACGAATTCGTAGAACCCGACCATATCGTGAAGCTCGACGCGACGCCGAACGACCCGCGTTTCCTCAACGGCGACCAGTGGGCGCTGCGCAACATTGGCCAGAGTGGCGGCACCGCCGGAGCCGACATCCGTGCCGAGGACGGCTGGGAAATCCGTTCCTCCGCCTCCGAGGTGGTCGTCGCCGTCCTCGATTCCGGCATCCGCCGCACGCACGAGGATATTTTCAGTAACCTCTGGATTAACCCGGGCGAAAATCTCGCCAACGCCTCGAACAACCGCGACGACGATGGCAATGGCTACATCGACGACGTCAACGGCATCAACTCAATCGTCCCCGCCAATGTCTCCGGCAACGGCAATCCAACCGATCCGGTCGGCCACGGCACCGCCGTCGCCAGCGTCATCGGCGCCGTCGGCAACAACGGCTCGGGCATGACCGGCGTCGCTTGGAACGTGAAGCTCATGATCCTCCGCTTCATCGATTCCGACGGTTTCGGCTTAGTCTCGGACGAGATTGAGTGCATCGACTACGCGATCGCCAAGCGCGCCCAGATCATCAATGCCAGCTTTGGCAGCTCCACCTATTCGCAGGCGCTTTTCGATGCGCTGAAACGTGCCCGCGACGCTGGCATCATCGTGGTCTGCTCCGCCGGCAACGACGGGGACAACAGCGACCTCATCCCGCACTATCCTTCCGGCTATCTGCTGGAAAACATCGTCTCCGTCGCGAGCACCACCCGCACTGATACGCTCTCAAGTTCGAGCGCCTACGGCTCCGGGCTCGTGGATCTGGGCGCACCTGGCACCTCGATCCTCACCGCCTGGGCCGGTGGTGATCGCGATTACGTTTTTGTCAGTGGCACCTCGTTTTCCGCTCCGCATGTGAGCGGGGCGATGGCGTTGGTGAAGGCCCGGTTTCCCAACGAAAGCTACCGTGAAACCATCAACCGCGTGCTCAGCTCGGTGGAGCAGAAATCGGCCTTGGCGGGCAAGACCGCCACCGGTGGCCGGCTCAATCTCGCCGCCGCTCTCCGCACCACGAGCAACCGCCCGTTCAACGACGGATTCGCCCAGCGCGCCGCCTTCGCCGGCGAGACTGGGGTCGCGCGAGCCTCCGCGCAGAACGCCACCCGTGAGACCGGCGAGCCCGTCCACGCCGGCACCGCGGGCAACGGCTCCCTTTGGTGGACTTGGACCGCGCCGCGCAGCGGTCCGGTAACAATCGACACCAGCAACGGCACGAGCGACACGCTGCTCGCCGTCTACACCGGCTCCACCATCTCGGCGCTCACGCAGGTCGCGGCCAACGACGACGAGTCGGCCACGCTCAAGACGAGCAAGGCGAACTTTACCGCGACCGCGGGCACGACCTACCAAATCGCCGTCGACAGCAAGGGCGTGGCCGGCGGCCTGATCGCGCTGCGGATAAATCTCATCGCTGGGAACAACGAATTCGCCTCCGCGCAAAACGTTTCCGGGCGCAGCTGGTCAATCAAGGGGGACAATCGAGTCGCCACGCGCGAGACGGGCGAACCACGCATTCGCAACAACACCGGCGGCCGCTCGGTGTGGTATCGTTGGACCGCTCCGGCGACGCGTCGCTACCACATCGCGACCTACAGTTCCGATTTCAATACCATGCTGGGGATTTACACCGGCACCTCCATCACGGCGCTGACCGAGGTGGCTGCCGTCACCACTGGAGGTGACAGCAACTACACCACGAGCTCGGCTGCCACCAACCTCAACGCCACCGCGGGCACGATCTACTACATTGTCGTCGATAGTGAGGCGTCTTCAACCGGGGCGGTGACGGTTGGTGATTTTATCCTTTCCTGCGCCGACTCGGAATGGGAATTTTTCGGCGTCGGCCCGATCTCGACCGTCGCGGTGGCCCCGGACGGCACGCTCCACGCCACGGACGACGTTGGTTATCTCTACGCCCTCAACCCCGACGGCAGCCGCAAATGGCGATTTACGCTCGCAGGCGAAACCGGCTACGCCGCACCGGCTGTCTCATCCAGCGGTATCGTGTATGTTGGTGACGAGCTGGGCCGGTTCTACGCAGTGAACCCTGACGGCACCCAGAAATGGCGCACGCAAACGCAGGGCGTCATCTACGCCGCACCCGCCATTGCACCCGATGGCACGGTCTACGTGCGCTCCGAGGAAGGCCGGCTCCACGCGTTCAATCCCGACAACGGCACCATCCGCTGGTCTTACCGCCTTGGAGTTTCACCCACGTTTGCCACGTATTCGTCCCCATCGATTGCCACGGACGGCACGATCTATTGCATCGGTTCGGATTCGAAACTGCACGCCGTGAATCCCGATGGCACCGTGAAGTGGATCTTCACGACTGACTTCATGCTTTCATCGCCCGCCATCGCGGCCGATGGCACCATCTATGTCAGCACGCTGGCACCGACCCGCCGCTTCTATGCACTGCGGCCCGATGGCACGCAAAAATGGGAGTTTATTGTCGGGGACGGCGTGTCGTCGTCTGCGGCGATCGGCCTTGATGGCACCATCTATTTCGGTTCCTACGACAAGAAACTCTACGCGCTCTCCCCAGCTGGCCAGCTGCGCTGGACTTATGAAACCGGCGGCATAATCGCCGCATCATCGCCCGTGGTCGCATCCGACGGCTCAATCATCATCGGGTCGGACGACCGAAAAATTCACGTGGTCGAACCCGGCGGCACCCTCCGCCGCACTTACGCCACCGCCAATGCCGTGCGCGGCTCACCCGTCCTCTACAACGGTCAGCTCATTGTGCCGAGCTTCGACTATCGGTTGTATTCCTTCGACGTGGGGCAAGTGGCCGCCAGCACCGACTGGCCCATGCACCGGCAAAACCTTCGCCGCTCCAGCCGTCTGGTCGTCTCCGCCCTCGCCATCGGCGCGCAGCCTCGTCCGCAAAGCGCGGAGGTCAGCGATGCGATCACGTTTACCGTCGGCGCCGTCGGCACAGCGCCGCTCACCTACCAATGGCTCTTCAACGGCCAGCTCATCGCAGGCGCGACCGCCACCACCTACCGCGTCGAGCCCGTGACGCACGCCAACGTCGGCCAGTATTCCGCGCGTGTCACCGATTCCACGGGAACTCTCACTAGTGCCAACGCCGCGCTTGCCGTGACGACACCGCTAGTCATCCCGTCGGTCGCCACCGCGCCAGTCGCGCAATCCCCGATCGCCGGCCTCGGTGTCACGCTCAGCGTTTCTGCGTCGGGCACGTTTCCCATCACCTATCAGTGGCTGCGTGACGGCGTGCCCATCTCCGGCGCGACCGCCACCACCTACGCGATCGACTCGACCCGCTTCACGGACAGCGGCAACTACGCCGTGCGCATTACGAACTTTGCCGGCTCGATCACCAGTGCCACCGCTGCGGTAAGCGTGTTGCCCGTGGGCCGCATCGCCAACATGTCCATCCGTTCACAGGTCGGCGGCACCGCCGGCATCCTCACGGTCGGCATCACCGTCGGTGGCGTCGGCACCGACGGGCCCAAGCCGCTCTTGCTCCGCGCCGTGGGCCCCACGCTCTCCGCTTTCGGCGTGCCCGGCACGCTCGCGGATCCTCAGTTCAGCCTGCTTTCCGGGCAGACCGTCGTCGCGCAAAATGACGACTGGGCCGGCAACGCGCAGGTAATCGCGACCAACGCCGCCGTGGGCGCCTTCGCCTTGGCGAGCGCCACTTCCAAGGATGCCGCCCTCGCCCAAGCCACGACCGCCGGCGGCTACACCATGCGCATTACCGGCGCTCCCTCGACCAGTGGCGTCGCCCTCGCCGAGGTTTATGACGCGTCTCCCGCCGACGCGTTCATCGTCGCCACACCGCGCCTGATCAACGTCTCCGCCCTCACGCAGGTCGGCACCGGTGGCGACATCTTGATCACCGGCTTTTCGATCATCGGGGCGACACCAAAAACCGTTCTCGTCCGCGGGATCGGTCCGACCCTCGCGGCCTTTGGGGTCGTCGGCGCCTTAGCCGATCCGAAGCTGGAGCTTTTTGCCAGCGGAGCAACGACGGCAATGGCGAACAACGACAATTGGAACGCCGCCGCCAACGCCGCCCTCGTCGCCTCGACTGCCACGAGCGTCGGTGCTTTTGCGCTCGCCCCTGACAGCAAGGACGCGGTGCTCCTCATCAGCCTCGCGCCCGGCAGCTACACCGCGCAAGTCAGCGGCGTGGGTAACACCACCGGGCTCGCACTCGTCGAGGTCTACGAGGTGCCATAAGCAGCGGAGAGCAGGCCCACGCCGCCGGATTATTTTTTCGGCGGCGTTTCCTTCGGCATTTCGCCGACTTTGATTTCGCCCGTCGTCTTTTCCACTTCGAGCGCAAAGGCGAGTTTTTGACCAACTGGAACGTTCGTAAACTCCTTCCCGGGTAATTCAAATTCCGCCGCGCCTTTCTGCAGTTCCAGGGTGCAAACCCCGAGGCCGAGGTCCGACATGCGCACCATGGCGCGCACGGTGCCGGCGCCCAGCCGCAGCGTCCCGGCCGGCAGGGCCACGGCAAACGTGGAGCCGCGCGCGACTTTCAGCGGCTTCACCTCAATCGTCACATCGCCGCGCACCAGCCGCAGGCGCGTGCGGGAGAGCGTCGGCTCCGCCGTCAGCTCCGCGATCTTGACGCTGCCGGAAATCGGCGACTGACCAAATTCCTCCACTTCCAACTCCGACTCCGAACCGAGCTGAATCGTTGTGCCGTTGGAAAGCGTGAGCACGAGAAAGGCTTTCCGCCCGGTCACGACGCTCGAGCCCACCCGCAGGCGATCGTCGCCCTTGATCGCCCGGCGCTCCTCGCCGTTGACCACCTTGGCTTCGCCAGCGACGTGGGTCGCCACGACTGCGCCGGGCCGCGGCAGCGAAATTTCCGGGCCCTGCGCGGGTAGCAACGCAGGAAATATTCCCCCCACCACAAAGCCACCGAGCCAGCGCCACGATTTCACAGCTGTCGGCGTAGCCGGCGCGTTACTCCGGGCAAGCTTCTTCCGCACGTTGTCCCCGGCCTCGCCACCGTTCCATTCTGCATTTGGCAAATCCCTGCAACCGAGCATGGTTCTCGATCATGTTTTTCCTGCGGCCCCTTGTCGCCCTCGTCCTGCTCGCCACCACGGTCTCCGCGATGCCTCATGCGGCGATGCCGCCGGACCTGCGCGGCCTCGCGGCGGCCGCTGATTCGCCGGGCGGCCCGGCTCCCGGCAGTGTGATTCCCAATTTTCGCCTCACTGATCACCGTGGCGTGACGCGTGAACTCTACTACGAATCCACCGCCAAGGCCGTGGTGCTCGTGTTCACCGGCGCCGGCAGCCCGCGGGCGCTGCAAACCGCCTCGGCGCTGCGCGCGCTGCGCACGCGGTTTTCCGCGAGCGACGTCGTCATCTGGCAAATCGATGCCAACGCCGCCGCCAACCGCGCCACGCTCACCGCCGAACAACTGCTCTACAACAACGACACGCCCGTATTAATCGACGACGCTCAAATCGTCGCCACCGAACTCGGCGCCACGCGCCAGCTCGAAGCCTACGTGATCGGCGCGCCGCCGTTTGCCTTCCTCACCTACCGCGGCCCGCTCGACAACGCCGATCCCGCCACGCTCGCCGCGCCGACCGAAAATTACGTGGCCGACGCCGTCGCCGCCCTGCTCGCCGGTCGCACGCTGGCCAAACCACGGGTCGAACTCCCCGCCGCCGCGCCCGCACTCGATCTGCTGCCGACGCCCGCCTTCAACTATGCCACCGATGTCGCGCCCATCGTGCTCCGGCGCTGCGTCTCGTGTCACTCGACCGGCAATATCGCGCCCCACGTCTACGCCAAGTTCGAGGATCTTGCCACGCGTTCCGATTCCATCCGGGCGGACATGCTGCAAAAAAAGATGGCCCCATGGCACGCCGATCCGCAGTGGGGCGTCTTTTCCAACGGCCTCGCGCTCACCCCGGCCGAGAGCGCCACGCTCCATGCGTGGGCCCGCGCCGGCGCCCCGCGCGGCACGGGCGCCGATCCGCTCGTGACCGCTCCGCCACCACCCGGAGGCGACTGGCCGCTTGGCCAGCCTGACCTCGTTCTCACCATTCCCAAGCAGGAGATCCCGGCGCGCGGCTCCATCGAATATCGTTATGTGACCCTCACGGTGCCGACGACGAGCGAGAAATGGTTGCGCGCCGCCGTCGTCAAGCCGGGCAACCGCCGCATCGTGCACCACGCACTGGTCTTCGAGGGCTCGCAAACCGATCTCCTGCTCACCGCACTCGCTTCCGGGCAGTTGCCCGGCCTCGGTGGATTTTTCGCCGGCTATGTGCCGGGCCTCGCGCAGACTTGGTTTCCCGACAACGCCGGCAAACGCCTTCGCGCCGCCTCCCAAGTCACGTTTCAAATGCACTACACCGCCACCGGCCAGCCCGAGTCGGACGAGACCCAGATCGGATTTTATTACCACGATCGCACCCCCGATCGCGAGATGCTCACCAAGGCGGCCGCCAACCTGTCGATTACCATCCCGGCTGGCGCCAAGGAATACGAACGCATCGCCACGTTCACGCCTTCGACGACGAAGGACGTCGTCCTCTACGATCTCAATCCGCACATGCACTATCGCGGGAAGCGCTTCAAATTCGACGCGCTCTATCCCGACGGCACGACGGAGACGCTGCTCAACGTCCCGCAATACGATTTCGCGTGGCAGTCCGCCTATCGTTTCACGGAACCCAAGCGTCTGCCCAAGGGCACTACGCTGCGAGTCGTCGGCGCTTTCGACAACTCGGCGCAGAATCCCGCCAATCCCAACCCCCGCGCAAGTGTCGCATTCGGCGAGCAGACCGACGACGAGATGTTCATCGGCTACATCAACTACGCTGAGCTCGCGGCCAACGCCGCCGCGCTGCCACCGGTGTTCGGGTCGAACCTCGTCGCGCGCGGGCGGGTCGGCACGGCCTTTGCCCTCGGCGTGACCGCGACCAACACTCCGACCGCCTATCGGGCCGACGCCCTGCCCGCCGGGTTGAGCATCAACGCGAGCACCGGCCTGGTCTCCGGCACGCCCACCGCCGCGACCCGCCGCACCGTCATTGTCACCGCGGAGAACGCCGCGGGCGTAGCCTCCACCGCCATCGATCTCGCGATCTCGGCGGCGGCGGGCGCGCCGGTTTTCACGACCCAACCGCGCAGCATTCGCGCCCGGCTCGGTGAGCAG
>JANNEY010000106.1:0-9829 GCA_031379235.1 Opitutaceae bacterium
AGCGGAGCTACGACAAAAAGTTCAAACCCGACGCGGCGTATCGGGCGACGCTGCCCGACATGATGGAAGTTGCGAACGAGACGGTGGTCGGGGTGCATGTGCCGATCCAGCAGGTCGGCATCCACAACTTCAAACTGCCGCTCAAATATCGCACCAAGGCGGGAAAGATTCTGACGCTGGAGACGAGTGTGACCGGCACCGTATCGCTCGAGGCCGAGCTCAAGGGGATCAACATGAGCCGGATCATGCGGACGTTCTACGATCACAAGAACGCGGTCACGACCGGCGAGTGGATGGGTAAAATTCTCAAGGCCTACCTCCGCAAAGTGGAGGCGAAGGACGCGCGTCTGAAAATCTCGTTTTCCTACCCGATGCTGCGGGCGAGCCTGCGCACCGAGTTGACGGGCTGGCAGTTTTACGACGTGGCGTTCGAGGGCGTGATGACGCGCGACGGACGCTACCGACGCTTCATCCATTTCGATTTCGTCTACTCCTCGGCCTGCCCTTGCTCGGCGGAGCTGGCCGAGCATGCGCGCGCCAAACGCGGGGCCTACGGGGTGCCGCATTCGCAGCGCAGCAAGGCCCGGATTACGCTCGAGGAAACGGAGGGTAAAAAAATCTGGATCGAGGACGTGCATGCGTTGTGTCTCGAAGCGCTCCAGACCGAGACCCAGGTGATGGTGAAGCGCGAGGACGAACAAGCGTTCGCCGAACTCAATGGCGCCTACCTCAAGTTCGTCGAGGACGCGGCGCGGCTGCTCTACCTGGCGTTTGATGCGGACAAGCGCGTGGCGGATTTCCGCATCGCGTGCTCGCACCTGGAGTCGCTGCACTCGCACGACGCCGTGAGCGTGATCTGCAAGGGCGTGAAAGGCGGATTCACGGCGGACTTCATGGATTTCGGCTCGCTGGTGTGCTGAAGTTTTTTCGATCTTTTCCGCGGATGCCGCGGATGAACGCAGATAAAGACCATGATTCACGAGGAGCTAAGCGGGAAAATTATCGGCGCTGCGATGGCGGTGCTCAATGAACTGGGCCCGGGATTGGATGAAAAAATTTATGAACGGGCGTTGGTGATCGAACTGAGAAAACACGGGCACTTGGTGGAGTCGCAGCGGGCGTTTCCGGTGCATTATTCCGGAGAACTCGTCGGCACCTTGGTGCCTGATACGATCGTGGACGGTTTGGTGATTGCGGATCCAAAGGTGGTGGAGGCATTCAACGACACGCACCTTCGCCAGATGATCGGTTATCTCGCCATCACCAAGCTGCAGCTTGCGCTGCTGCTCAATTTCAAACACGTCCGGCTCCAATGGAAACGAGTCGTGCGCGAAACCCTATGAATCATCCGCGCTCATCCGCGTCATCCGCGGGAAAAAACAAACCCGTCGTTCTCATCACCGGTGCGTCGCAGGGCATCGGCGCCGCGATTGCGAAAACGTTTGCGCGCGAGGTGCGCGGCGTGCGGCTCGCGCTCGTGGCGCGCAACGCCAAGAAGCTCGCGACCGTCGCGCGGGCGTGCGCTAAGCTCGCCGACGGCGGGGCGAAGGCGGTGGAGCTTTTCCTTTGCGACGTCAGCGACGAGTCTGCCGTGACGGCGATGGCGGCGGCGGTGGCGAAACGCTTCGGTGCCGTCGACGTGCTGATCAACAACGCGGGCGTGTTCGCGGGCGCGCCGTTCGCAGAGACCAAGGTTGCGGAGTTCGACCGCATCGTGGCGGCAAACTTGCGCAGCGCCTTTCTGGTCACGCGGGCATTTGTGCCCGCGATGCTCAAGCGCAAGCGCGGCGATGTTTTTTTCATGAGCTCGATTGCGGGCCGGGCGGCCTATCCGAACGGCGCGGCCTACTGCGCGGCGAAGTTTGGCGTGACCGGCCTGGCCCAAGTGCTGCGGGCCGAGACGAAGGCGACCGGCGTGCGCGTGTGCTGCGTGCATCCGGGTGCGACATGGTCGCCGTCGTGGAGCGCGAGCGGCATCAAGGCCGGGCGCATGATGCCAGCCGAGGATGTGGCACGGGCGTTTCTTGATGTGTGGCGGTTGGGGCGGCGCACGGTGGTCGAGGAGATTGTGCTGCGGCCGGCGCTCGGGGATATTTAGGGCGGCAACCGAACAAACGGTTCACGCACTTTGGGCAGGAAGGGCCGTGTCACTTGCCGGCGGCCGAGCGTGAATTGCGCCGGCACGAGTCGCACGCGAGGGCGTCGAACTCGGCGACGGGTGTTTTAGACCAACGTCGCATGATTTCTGGACTTTAGTTGGATCGAGGTGGGGTCGGGACCTCCGGGCCCGGCCACGGGTGTGCCGCAGACCAAAACCGTCGGGCCCGGAGGTCCCGACGCCACCCTCAAAAGTCAATTTTTCACCAGCCGTTGGTATTAGACCAACGCCGCGTAGCTTTTGGACCGTAGGGTCCGCCGCTTGTCGGCGTGCCGTAGCGATTGTCACGTTCGTCGCGAGACGGCTCGGCAACGATCGTCGGCCCTGCAAAAATCCAAAAACAAACGGCGATCGGAATTATCCAGCGAAGTATTCCGGCTGGCTCGACCGTGAGAGAGCGCGCTCGAAAGCGTCGGCGAAGACACGCGGGGTAATTTCGATTTTCCCTGTCGTGGGATTGTCGTCCGCTTCGGCGTAGGACGTGGGGATCGGCCGTGCGTGCGCTGCGCCGGCTGCCAGCCCGAGGCCGTTTAGAAGGAGATCGGCGAGGGCGCGCACGACTGCGGCGCTAAGGCTTGAGGGCCGGTGCGGCGGGTTTGTCCGCGTTCGGTTTGGTGATTTCGCGCATCGGATTTTTGTCTGCGTCTTCCTTGTGCAGTTGGAGCGACGTTTTCACAAGGCGGCGCGGCCAGAAGTTGTTCTCCCGATCGCAGTCGGCCATTTCGTCGCGCGGGTCGAGCGTGGCGGCTTTCAGCTCCTTGGTCGTCATGATGAGCTTGGAGCATTTCTCAGTGTTGTGACGCCACACCTCGGCACCGAGCTTCAGTTCCTCGGTCGTGCCGTCGGTAAACTCGAGGCGCAGCGGCAGCGGCATCACGATCCCGCCGACGTTGGCGAAATCGATCAGATAGAAATTGCGCGGCGTCTTCAGCAGCGCGGGATCGATTTTCGCCTCGGCGAGTTCCTTCACCAGCGCCTCGAATTTCTTTTGGTCGCTCGGGAGGACGGTGGCCTCGTCGTAGCCGCTGTAGAAATCACGCAGCTCAGGAAAGCGGTCGATGCGCTTGGGCAGCGCGGCGTTGAGTTCGCGGGTGGTCGTGAGCGGGCGCGCCTTTTTCTCGGACTCGGTCTTCGGCTTTTCGATGGCGGGATCCTTTGAGTCGAGCTGGAGCCAGCGGACTTGATCAATGGCGAGGTCGACGCGATCCGTGCTGTAGAACCAGCCGCGCCAGAACCAATCGAGATCGACGCCGCTCGCGTCCTCCATCGTGCGGAAAAAATCCGCGGGCGTGGGCCGCTTGAACATCCAGCGCTGCGCGTAAATCTTGAAGGCATGGTCGAAGAGCTCGCGGCCGAGCACGACGTCGCGGAGGAGATTGAGCGCGACCGCGGGCTGCGCGTAGCTGTTGAGACCAAGCTCCGCGATGGACTCGGAGTTGGTCATCACCGGCACGCGATCGGTGCGGCGCATGTAGGGCACGATGGTGCGGGCGTCGCGCGACTGCGGCCAATCCTTCTCCCATTCCTCCTGTGCGAGCATCTGGACGAAAGAGTTGAGGCCCTCGTCCATCCACGTCCACTGGCGTTCGTCGGAATTGACGATCATCGGGAAGTAGTTGTGGCCGACCTCGTGGATCACGACGCCGATGAGGCCGTATTTCGTGCGCTTCGCGTAGGTGCCGTCGGCCTCGGGGCGCGGACGGTTGAAGCAGATCATCGGGTATTCCATGCCGCCGCCGACCGGGCCGTTCACCGAGATCGCGACGGGATAGGGGTAGGGGAAGGAGAACTTGGAATAGACATCGAGCGTGTGGACGATCGCGTGCGTGGAATATTTGTCCCAGAGCGGCATGCCCTCCTTTGGGTAAAACGACATCGCCAGCACGGGCGCGCGATACATGCGGTCGGTGATGCCGCCGGCGCGCACGGGCGTGGGTGGATGCGTGTGACTCGCGGCGCCCATTGCGTCCCAGATGAAACGGCGCGAGCTGGCGAAGGCGAAGTCGCGGACGTTTTCGGCGCGGAAATGCCACGTCTTCGTGCCGGTAGGCTTGTGGGCTTCGAGGGCCTTGGCCTCGTCGGGCGTGACGATGAAGACGGGGGCTTTGGCGGTCTCGGACTTTTTCAACCGATCGCGTTGCGCGGCGGTGAGGACGGCGTCGGGGTTCATCAACACACCCGTCGAGGCGACCGTGTGGTCGTCGGGCACGGTGAGATTCACGTCGTAGTCGCCGAACTCGAGGGTGAACTCGCCGGTGCCGAGATACTGTTTGTGCTGCCAGCCCGTGTAGTCGGTGTAGGCGGCCATGCGCGGGAACCACTGCGCGATCACGTAGAGGGCGTTGTTGTCGGGTGGGAGAATCTCATAGCCGGTGCGAGAGGCGGAGCCTTTCCACGGGTTGAGCTTGTAGGTCCAGGCGAGGGAAAACTTGTAAGTCGAGCCCGACGCGAGCGGTTCGGGTAGATCGACGCGCATCATCGTCTTCACGATCGTGTGCTTGAGCGGCTGGCCGGCGGCGTCCTTCACGGCGCTGACCACAAGATCGCTTGAGTAGGTTTCAGCGGTGACGAGTTCCTCGAGCGTGCGATAGGGAAACTTCGTGGGGTCAGCTGGCGGTTTCGCCACCATGCGCGAGTCGGCGTTGTGGGAGAAAAAATTCGGGTCGAGCTGGAGCCAGAGGTAGGTGAGCGTGTCCGGCGAGGCGTTGAAGTAATTGATCGTGCCCTTGCCGGTGAGGCGGTGGTCCTTCTCGTCGAGCGAGGCGGCGATCGTGTAGTCGGCGCGATTTTGCCAGTAGGCCGCACCGGGCGCGCCGGCGGCATTGCGCTGCGGCGTGGGCGAAGGGAGCAGTTGATCGAGCTGCTGGAATTTTTCGACGGATGCGCCGGCCGAAGCGGCGGAAACCGGGAGCGAAGCGGAGAACGCGAGCAACGCGGCGAAAAGGAGCCGAAGGCGGGCGCGACGAGGCATGATGAACTCATGTGCCACGAACGGACGCAGGCCAGACTTTTGCGACCGGCGCGTGATTCAGCTCCCGATTACCCTCTGGCGGTCAGGCTTCGACTATTGTGTAGCTGGAAGGCTCGGCGTGGTTAACGGCGTCGGTGATCTTGCCGGCGATGAGCTTCAAGGCCGGCCAGCGGTTCGTCGGCAATTCCACGAGGGCAATGCGGCGCGAACTCAAATTTTGCTGGTAGCGGAGGTTTTTGTCCGCGAGCACGAGCACATCAAATTTTCCATCGACTAGCCGGATCAACTCGCCGTTCTCAAAGCCGGCCCAGCCTTCCAGTTGCACCGTCGTCAACTCGTGGCCGGCCAGAAATTGCTGCAACGGCAGCGGGACGTTCTCGTCGAAGATGACCTTCACGGCTTTTCCCCGCGACTGAGCGTGAGAAAGTCACGGGCGTCCTCGCGCGGCACCGAAGGGAAAAATTTCAGGAATTCCTCAAGCGAGAAACCATCGTCGAGATAGTCGAGCAGCGTCTGCGCCGGCACCCGCGTGCCCCGAAATACGAGCGTCCCGCCGAGCACTTTCGGCGAGGAAGAGACCGGGCTGTGTTCGAGCGTGAGCACGCGATAATTGGTATCTGATGCTTTGAAACTGGCAATCTTGGGTTTGGCTTTGGTCAGAGCAGGCTCTGCTGCTCGTTGGTCGCCGCCTTCAAACCGACCGCAGCGTAACCCTTCGCCGTCAGCACGCGGCCCTGTGGGGTGCGTTGGAGATAGCCTTCCTGAATCAAAAACGGTTCGTGGACTTCCTCGAGCGTCTCGGCTTCCTCGGCGACCGCGACGGCGATCGTGCTCATGCCGACGGGGCCGCCGCGGTAGTTCTCGGCCATCACGCGGAGCATGCGCTTGTCCATTTCATCGAGGCCGGCGGCATCGATCTCGAGGAGTTCGAGGGCACGGGCGGCGACGGGCTGGGTGATGGTGCCCTTGGCGCGCTCCTGCGCGAAGTCGCGGCAGAAGTTGATCAGGTTGTTGGCCACGCGCGGTGTGCCGCGGGCGCGCGTGGCGATCTCGGCGGCGCCGCCGGGATCGATCTGGACCTTGAGGAGGCCGCAGCTGCGCTGGACGATGCCTTCGAGGGTGGGTCGGTCGTAGTAGTCGAGGCGCGTCTGGAGCGTGAAGCGCGAGCGCAGCGGCGCGGTGAGCAGGCCGGCGCGCGTGGTGGCGCCGACGAGCGTGAAGCGCGGGATCGTGAGCCGCACGCTGCGGGCGTTGGGCCCTTGGTCGATCATGATGTCGAGGCGGAAGTCCTCCATCGCGGAGTAGAGATATTCCTCGACCGTCTTCGGGATGCGATGGATCTCGTCGATGAAGAGAATGTCGCCCTCCTCGAGATTCGTGAGCAGTCCCGCGAGATCGCCGGCCTTCTCGATCACGGGGCCGGAGGTGACGCGGACGGCCTTGCCGAGTTCGTTGCCGAGGATGAAGGCGAGCGTGGTCTTGCCGAGGCCGGGCGGGCCGGAGAGCAAAATGTGGTTGAGCGCCTCGCCGCGTTTGCGCGCGGCGCCGACCATGACTTGGAGGCGCTCGATGGTCTTGGGTTGGCCGGTGAAATCGGAAAACGACAGCGGCCGCAGCGCCGCTTCGACGGGCGAGACGGGCGCGGCGAGGGCGCTGGAGATGAAGCCAAGGCCCGTGGCCGCGGAGGCGGCCATTTTCGATTTTGGATTCTCGATTTTCGATTGGGTCACGGCGTGAACGAAAGGCTGCGGTTGTTCTGATCAGAAATCGAAAATCGAAATTCCAAAATCGAAAATCCCCTCACTTCCACTCCAGCTCGGCGCCGAGGCTGCGGAGGTTTTCGACGAAGCGCGGATGGGCGCGCTTGATGATCTCGGCGTTGCGGACGACGGAGCGGCCGGGAATCGAGGCGGCGACCATCGTGAGCGCGACCGCGGCGTGGATGACATAGGGCGAATCGACGACGGCGGGGCGCAGCGGGCGATGGCCGAAGACGACGATGCGGTGCGGATCGCTGACCATCGCGTGGGCGCCGAACTTCGCGAGTTCGGGAATCCACGAAAAGCCGTTTTCATAAACCTTGTTCCAAAAATGGATCGTGCCCTCGGCGCGCGTGCTGAGCGCGATCATGAGCGGGAGCAGGTCGACGGAAAAATACGGCCACGGCGCCGCTTCGATTTTGGTGAGGAGGTTGCTCGTGAAGGGCGTCTCGATCACGAGCTTCTGGCTGCGGCGCACGATGGCGGTGTCGCCCTCGTGTTCGACGATGACGCCGAGTTTGGCGAACGCGCGGGTGATGAGGTCGAAGTGGTGAGGCAGGGAATGTTTCACGCGCACTTCGCCGCCGGTGATGGCGCCGAGGGCGAGGAAGGTCACGATCTCGTGGTAATCGGTGCTGATGGTGATCGTGGCGCCATGGAGTTTTTTCACGCCAGTGATTTCGAGCCGCGAAGTGCCGAGGCCCTTGATCTTCGCGCCCATGGCGACGAGCGCGGCGCAGAGATCCTGCACGTGCGGTTCGCTGGCGGCATTGATGAGGGTCGAGGTGCCTTTGCCGAGCGCGGCGGCCATCGCGAAATTTTCCGTGACCGTGACGGACATGTAGTCGAGCCAGTGGCGCGCGCCGCGGAAGCCACCCGGCAGCGCGATCACGAGGGGATCGCCCTCGTGGATCGAGGCGCCGAGGGCGCGGAGGATGTCGAGATGCGGGTCGATTTCGCGCACGCCGAGCGAGCAGCCCTTGGTGTTGGCGTGGATCGTGATCTTGCGCAGCCGGTGGAGCAGCGCCGGGTAGAGCAGCACGGTGGAGCGCATGTTCTGCGGCAGTTCGTCGTTCGCGAGCGCGTTGCGAAACGTCGAGTGATCGACGCGCATCACGCCCTTTTCGCGGTTCCACTCGATCTGCGAGCCCTGGGCGCGGAAGAACGTGACGAGTTTGTCGAGGTCCGTGATGTCGGGGACGTTTTTCAACGTCACCGGCTCGTCGGTGAGCAGCGTCGCGCAGAAAATCGGCAGCACGGAGTTCTTGTTGCCGGACGGCGTGATGACGCCGGAGAGCGGCTTGCCGCCGTTGACGATGAGATCGGCCATCGGAGAAGTTGAGAGTTGAGAGCTGAGAGCTGAGAGTCGCGAACCGCGGAGGCGGAAAAGAAAAAGGCGTCCGTCCCGCAGTTGCGGGACGGACGCCTTTGAAATGCGCGCGGTGCGACGCGCTCGGCAAGGATTAACGCGACAAGTTACTCAGATCGCGCCGCCGCCCTGCTGGCCTTCGGGGCGCGGGCCGCGATCATGGCGCTCGCCGCCACCTTCACCGCCGCCTTCGCCGCGGAAGCGGCCGCGGCCGCCGCGACGGCGCCGACGGCGCGGGCCGCCGAATTCACCATCGCCGCGGGGTTCGCCGCCTTGGCCACCTTCGTGACGCTGGCCCTGCGGATCGCGCGGGCCACGTTGATCGTCGCGTTGACGTCCATCGCCGCGACCACGACCACCACGGTTGCGGTCATGGCGAAAATCGCCATCGCGGCGTGGCTCGCGGTCGCCGCCGGTCGGAGCCGGCGTGGCGGCCTTGGCCTTGCCCCCGCCGAAAAGGCCTTTCAGCCAGCCGAAGAAGCCGCCGGATTTTTTCTCCGGTTCGGCCTGTGGGGCGCGTTCGCCACGGGGTTCAAACTTGCGGTCGTCGCGGCGTGGCTCGCGCGGTTCGAAGGCGCGCGGCTCGCGGACGTCCCGCGGATCGCGGGGCTGGCGCGGCTCGCGCGCTTCGCGGGGATCACGCGGTTGGCGAGCCTCGCGGGGATCGCGCGGTTCACGGGACTCGACCGGACGAGCTTCACCGGCCTCGCGGTTTTCCCGGCGTTCGCGCGAGGTCTGAAAGGTCGGACGCTCATCGCTGCGCGGGGCCGGCGCGGCGGGGGCGCCGCTGCCGGTGACCGGCGCTTCCCAGTGCGTCGCGGCACGGCGCGACGACTCGGGCGGGAGGATGTTGAGTTCGGCCCGGGCCGCAGGTTCGGACGCGGAGGCGGCCGGCGTGAACGGAATCAAATCAGGTGCTTTCGCCGGTGCCGGAGCCGGCGCAGGTGCGGCGGCGGGTGCCGGCGCGATCGCGACGGGAGCCGGAGCGGGCGTGGGAGCAGGAGCGGCCGGGGTCACCGGCTCGTTGGCGCGAGGCGCGCTCACGGTGGTCTCACCGGTGAACGGATTTTTGTATTCGGACTGCGCCGTGATGACTTCGAGCGACGACGGCGTGTAGCCGGCGGAGGCGGACGAGGTGCTGGACGCGGTCGGGGCGGCGGGCTTTTTGCCGCGAGCGAGGCCGGAGCCCCGCGTGGCACCGAAGGTGCCAAACGGCTGGGTCGCGGCGGGCGTGGCACCGCTCGCCGCCGGGGCGGGAGCAGGCGCCGGAGCCGAAGCGCCGGACGGATCTTGATCTGACATGTGCTGTTTTTGTGCTGAGGCGCTCATCCCGGAAAACGAGAGAGCGGCCGGTTTGGGTGGGCACACGGAGCGCGGGTAAGCGCGTTCGACGCGTGCAGGAAGGGAGCAGCCTCGCCGGGCCCGCCCCGAGGGGCAACTGCAAATTCCGGGGCGGGGAAACTCGCCGGTGCATCTCCGTTACTTGCGATACGCAACATCTGGGGTGGGCCGTGCGCTCCGCGCGCGGCAAGCAAGGGCGGACGTGGCAAACTGCCGCGCGCGGAGCGCAC
>JANNEY010000151.1:0-21793 GCA_031379235.1 Opitutaceae bacterium
CCGCCCATGCGGCCACCGTCTCGCCCCGTTCCCTCTCAAAGGCCCAGCCCGTTTCCGCCTGCAGTTCGCGCATCGAGAACATCCCGCTGACCACAATCTCGCTCTCCGTATGCTCAAAGACCGGGCCGCGCCCGAGATCGAACTCGTCGCGAATGTCGCCGACAATCTCTTCCAACACATCTTCCAGGCTCACGATGCCCGCCGTCTTCAGCTCCGCGTCGAGCACCACGGCCAGATGCACGCGCGAGGTGCGAAAAAGCTCAATCATCGTGTGGATGGGCGTCTTCAACGTGAAGGTGAGGGTCGGGCGCATGAGCGGTTCGAACGCAGTGTCCGGCCCAAGTGCCAGGCTCTGCCACAACCATTCGCGCACGAGCACGATGCCCTTGATGTCATCAAGCGAATCCTTGCAGACCGGGAAACGGCTGAATCCCGCCGTCTGCGCGATCCGAAAATTTTCCGCGATCGGCAGGTTCAGCCAGAGTGCGACGATCTGCTCCTTCGGTCGCATGACCTGCTGCGCCGTCACCGTCCGGAGGCGCACCGCGCGCACCATCAGTCGGTTGATGAGCGCATCGCCGGGATGCGAGTGCCGGGCTTCGCTGAAAACAAATTCCAGCTCCTCCGCGCTGAAGGCGTGCTCCGTCCCGTGGCCGACCCCGAGACCGACCCAGCGCAGGATGCGATTCGCGGTGGCGTTCAAAATCCAGATGAACGGATAAAAAACAAAGTGAAACGCCATCAGCGGTGCGGACAGCCAGAGCGTCACGGCTTTCGCCCGCTGAATCGCGAGCATCTTTGGGGCCTGCTCGCCAAATACGATGTGCAGAAACGTGATGAGAATAAACGCCACCGCGAACGAGATCGAATGCACCGCGATCGGGTCGGTGATACCCCATTCCGCGAGCCACGGCGTGAGCCGGCGCGCGACAAAGGGTTCGCCGACCCAACCGAGGCCAAGGCTCGCGAGCGTGATACCGAGTTGAGTGGCGGACAGCGCCGAATCGAGGTGCTCCGTCGCCTTGAGCGCATACTTCACGCGCCAACCACCGGTCTTCGCCAGCGGCCGGAGCTGGCTCGCACGGATTTTCACCAACGCAAACTCGATCGCGACGAAGAAGCCGTTGGCCACGACCAGCGCGAGCACGAGCACGATTTCCCCGATGGATTTGAGCCACTCCGGCATCAGCGCGCTTCCTTCCTGACCGTAAAAAATGACATTTCCTTCAGCGTGCGCGCGAATCTCACCCGCACAACCGATTTCTGTGCAGCCGCGCGCACGCCCGGTTTTCCACCGCGGCGCGGCGAGCCTCGGCCCCTACGAGCCTATGATTTCCCCGCCAAGTGCGGATAAGCCGCCGGATTCAATTTTTCCATGTGCCGCTCGGGTTTCGCTACCGCCGCGAAACCAAATTGGGCGTAAAGCCCGTGGGCATCCTGCGTGACGAGTTGAAACCGCCGCAGCCCTTGCAGCTTCGGATGCGCCGCCAACAACGCCATCGCGGCTTTCGCCAGACCGCGACCGCGGTGCGCTTCCAGCACGTAGACGTCACAAAGGTAGGCAAAGGTGGCCGAGTCGGTGATGACACGCATGAGCCCCACTTGCGCGCCCGCGGGCGCGTAAAGGCCGAGGCACAGCGAGTTCGCCAGCGAACGCGCCACAATTTCGCGCGGGATGCCCGCCGCCCAGTAGCTGCGCGTCAAACAGGCATGGACCGCATCGACGTCGAGCCGCGCCGGATCATCCGAGATCAAGTAGCCGGCATGGGAAGCTTCGTGGGGCATGTTGGAACGCGACGACGCGTGCGGAGCGTCAGCGCCGATCCATCGGATCGCCGACGTGGATCACGCCTTCGCTCAGGATTTGCGCGCGCAGCCCGCCCCGGTGGACCAAACCGCGCAGCACCGCGGGACCGGTCATCTTCGCGAGATAATTGCACGGCTCGCAAAGGCGCAGGCCTTTGAGCCGAACCGGGCCAACGCTGAACTCGACACCGACGAGATCGTTGAGCGCGATGTCACGCGTGACCAGATTGCGGCGGGCGTCGGCTGCAGTGAAGGCCAGGCCGCTCTCCCGCGCAAACGCCGCGATAGCTTCGCCCTCAATCAGCGTGATCTCAAAATCCGGTTGCTGCGGATTTTTCGCGAACGTGCCCGTGCCGTTGAAGTAGCGGTCGCCGTCGAGACCGCGGCCCGGAACGGCGAGGACATTGGCGCACGACGTCATCGGCGAGGCGGGCGCAGCGGAGATGAGAATTTCAACAACGTGCGCCATGGGAATTAATCCTCAATCTTAGCAGATCCGAGTGCCGCGGGTAGGATTAGCCGTGCGGTGGAATCAGCCTCACAGTTTCGCCAGCGCCGCGGCGAAGGCCGGCTTGTCCGCCGCTTTGAAAAACGACGTGCCCGCCACAAAGGTGTCCGCTCCCGCGGCCCGGCACTCCGCCGCCGTCGCGAGATCGATGCCGCCGTCGACTTCGAGGCGAAAGTTCAGGCCGCGTGCGCGCCGCCACGCGTCGATCTGCTGGAGCTTTGGCAGCATATCGCGGCGGAACGGCTGTCCGCCGAAGCCCGGCTGCACTGTCATCACCAACACAAGATCGACCACGTCGAGCAGAGGCTCGATGGCGGTCGCCGGCGTGCCGGGGTTGAGCACGATTCCGCACTGGCAGCCGAGCGCGCGGATGCGCGCGAGCGTCGCACGTTGATCATACGCCGGCTCGATGTGGATGCTGATGAGGTTCGCCCCGGCCTTGGCGAAGGCCTCAATGTAGCGCGGCGGTTCGGCGAGCATCAGGTGCGTGTCGAAAAATAATTTTGAGCCCGCGCGCCGCAGCGCCGCGAGCGTTTCGGGGCCAAACGTGAGGTTCGGCACGAAGTGTCCATCCATCAAGTCGAGGTGCAGCCACGTCACACCGAGTTCTTCGACGGTGCGCACGCTAGCGGCAAGATTAGCGTGATCGCCGGCGAGGAGCGACGGAGAGAGAAGGGCGGCGTGGAGCGAAGGCATGGCGTGGTAGCGGCCAAACATGGAGCGCGTCGCGGGGGAAGCTCAACTGCTGAGTTGGCCGAGATGAAATGGGCGGAGCGGCCGTCTCCGCAGGCCGCCAGAACGGAGCGGCGGTTTTCCAACCGGCGATGGTTCGCGGGCGCCAGCTGGCGCTTGGAAAAGCGCCGATCCGACGAACACCCGGTCACACGGCTGGTGCGCGAAACACACCCGTGCGCCGCGCCCCGCTCTTCCCCCGCGGGGCGACGCGCTCGGCCGCCGGTTTGTAGGCGCTGCGCCGGTAGCCGGCACGCGCCGGATCGGCCGCGCACCGCAGCTGGTAGTCCTGCATGCGCTGAAACAGGCCGAGCAACTGCTCCGGCAACGCATAGCGATCGAGCCCGGCGCGTTCGAGGGCGAGGAGCAACTCGTGCGTGGCTTCGAGCGTGGAGAGACACCCCGCGTGCGGCTGCTGTTTAATCACGTAGCGGCTCGGCGCGGAGGGCGTAAACATGATCCGCGGCAGCCGCTGCAAGCTCGGGCTGAGGCGGAGCATCTTGCGGCCCAGCGCCCACGTCGCATCCAGGAGAAATACGACGAGGCGCCGCCCGGCCAGTTGTTCGCTGAAGGCGCCGAGCCGCTCGCTCTTCTCATCGGACAAGTTAATCGCTTCCCGTCCGGGATAGAGGAGAACGGGGAAGTTCTTCGGATCACGCATCAACGCCTGCACGTCGCCGTGCTCATCGAAGCCGACCCCCATGTGCATTTCACTCGTCGCGAGGCAGAGGTGCGTGAGCCGGCCGGTGGCGGCTTTTTCCTTTTTGAATTCCTTCGGGTGCATGAGAAACACGAACCGCGTCCGTGTTTCCATCGGCGTGATCGATCCGCACCAGCAAAGCGGCTGCGGCCAGAAGCAGCGGTAGCAGGTGACGCGCATGGTTCAGGGGCTACCGAGGCGAGCCGGGCGCTCCGTGGGCGAACAGCGATGGCGGACCCACTTCGAGGATGAACAGGAAAGGCCGGGAAGAGCGGGAAGAGTCTTTCCGTTCTTCCCGATCTTTTTGTTCAAATTCTGCGGTGCAAAGTGCGGACGTCATTTCTTCGCCGCCGCCGGCACCGGATCGCCTGCTCGCAAAATTTTCCCGAGCGCATGATCCTCCGGCGTGAGGCCGCGGCGATAGCCTTTGAAGGCATACGCTGCAGGTTCGAAAGGGTCGACGAAACGCACCTCTGTCTGCGCGGGGATTTCGAGGGCGAAACCCCACAGCACCGCGTTAATCACCATCCGCCGCAACCCCTCGCTCAACAAATCCGTCGCTGCTCCCATCGTGGTGCAAAAGACGCGATTGGTTTTGCCGTTGGCGTTTTGGTTCAGGCGCGTCCACGCGATGGGCATCATCGGGTCGTTGATCCCTTGCTCAATTTTGTCCGCTTGCCGCACCTTGCGCTGGGTGGTGTCGGGACCATCGGTGGGCTTCATGCCGGCCAGCACCTGGCCGCGCGCGAGGATTTTTGCGTCGGCGGTGGGATGCGTTTCGTAGACGCCGGAGTCGCCAAAGATATCACTCACGCCCTGAAGAATCACATCGTGCTCGGCCCCGGGCTCGATGATGCCGCGCGTGGCGCCACGGCGGTTGGCGCCCCAGTGACTCACCCAGTTTTCGCCGAGAACATTTCGCCCGAAATCGTTGAACGCCGCGTAGGCCGTCGGGTGGCCGGCGGGAAAACGAAACGCGTGCGTGCTCGTGCGCAGCGCCACGATGGGCACGCCCCGCGCGACGGCGGCGGCGAAGCGCGCCATGTCCGCATCGGGCCAGCGGCGGAAGCGCAGCGCGAGCACCATGCCGTCGGCCGTGTCGAGTGCCGCGCTGCCGCCGATGCTCGCGCTGGCGTCGGGGTTGATCGTCCCGTCAGGATCAAGAGCGAAGAGCACCGTGCAGCGGAAGCCGTGGCGCTGACTCAGGATTTTCGCCAGCATCGGCAGGCCCTCCTCGCCGCGGTATTCCTCGTCACCCGTGAGAAAAACCAAGTGCCGGCCAGCGCCCGGTCCCGGCCTCGCCTCGTAAGTGATCGATGGCGCCGGGGCTGCTGCGAGCGGGTTCACCGTTGCGACGACGAGTAGAACGGCGGCGACCAGCGGGGTAAGTAGGAAGCGCAACGACATGCCGTCTTGCTGTGCGGTAAGATCACCGGCGTCAACGCTCACGCCACACTCGGCGACTGGGCCGCCAGGCTTCGGTTTAACCCGTCGCGGAGGTGTCGCCGTTTGCCGCGGGCCGCAGGAGTTCGGCGACAATCCGGTCTTCGCAGCGATCAACGACGAAGAGATATTCGCGGAGCCGCCACTCGCGCCAATCCTTGCCGTGCCGCTGCGCCCAGTTCACCTGAATATCGGTGCGGTTGTGCGGGCCCTCCTGGCCGCGATACCAGCATTCGTTTTCAATCTCGAGTTTCTGGTCGGTCAATTCTGACGGCATGTGGACCGAACCGCGACGGAGAATAAAATGCTTGGTCGCCTCGCGCAACGCGGCCGAGCCGAGTGCGCCCTGCGCCTCGACCAAAATTTCCGCGCGATGCTTCACGACAAAAGCGATCAACAAATCGACATAGTGCAGCATCTTTCCCTCATACCAGCGTATCTCCAGGGTGAAGCGCGCGGCCTCTTTCAGAGGCGACATCTCGAACGGATCAGCTTCGTGACCAGAGTTCATCGCGCCGCCTTTCCGGTCATCGTAAATGCGCCTGCCACGCGGGCCCGCTCGCCCGTCGCGTCTCGCCGGATCATCTCTGAGCCCGCTGCGTTCATAAGCTGGGAAGATGCTCCGTCGGAGTGACGGTTCAAGGTCTTATTCGAAATCAAACGCAATGCCATGCGGCGGCCTCACTACCCTACGCAAAAAAATCAGGTCGCCCAGCGCAACCGCGCCCGGCGGAAACCCGGCTCGTGATGGACAAGCGCCGGAATCTCGTTTTGTGTCTGCGTCCCCTCCCCAATGCGTGTTCTGAAAAACGCCGCCCGGCTGGTTTGTGTGATCAGCCTTGCCGCTGTGATCGGGCGTAGTGCGGATGACGGCCGGCCCACTGAGGCGCGTTACGAGACGCGCGAGAAGCATGACCGCGACGGCATCGGGAAATTTTATTTCGGCCGTGAAATCGCGCATTTTATGGGGCATCAGGGCGCGGGCTGGCTCGAACGACCGGAACGCGAGGACGAAGAACGCACGGATTTGCTGTTGAAGGAACTCGCGTTGCGCGCCGGCGAGAGCATCGCGGATGTCGGCGCGGGGAGCGGTTATTTTTCGTGGCGCATGGCGCAGATTGTCGGCGCGACGGGGCGCGTCTACGCGACCGACATCCAGCAGGAGATGCTCGACATCCTGATGGTGCAGATGCGCAAGCGCGGCGCGGAAAAAATTGTGCAACCCATCCTCGGCACGGTGCAGGACTCCGGCCTGCGCCCGAACTCCGTCGACACCGTCATCCTCGTCGATGTCTACCACGAGCTGGATTTCCCCTATGAGATGACGCGGTCGATGATCGCGGCGCTCAAGCCCGGCGGGCGGCTCGTGCTCGTCGAATATCGCGGTGAAGATCCCGCCGTGCCGATCAAGCGGCTGCACAAGATGACGGCGGCACAGGTGAAAAAGGAGATGACCGTGCACCCCGTGACCTTCGACCGCCTCATCACAACGCTGCCGCGGCAACACATCCTCATCTTTCGCAAGAGCGGCGGCTGAGTTCGGCGGGGTGGTTTTCGCCGCGCTTCTCGGCCAATGGAGTCGCGCCGCTCTCGCGCCTCCCGATCCCCTGCCGCCGACAACGAGGTCAGCCCGGTCCCGGCAACGTGCACGAAGATTAGAGGCGCCCGTCTGAGTGGGGCGCAACCGGAAGTGAGGTCAGGGGCCCGAGTGGCATGGGCGTCCCGCCCATGAGTTCGGAAACGAGCGGGCGGAGGCCTGCTCGTCCACGGGTGAGACGCCCGTGCCACACCCGCCGCGTCCATCTGACCTCACTTCTTGTTACACGCATCTGAGTGTCCGAGGATTCCGGCGCTTGACTTGAATTATTGTCGCGCCGATTCCTGCGAAGCGTTGCCTCCCCAAGTGCAAACGCAGTCCGTGGCATTCGCGGTTACCCTGCGGCCGTTGTCACGAACCGTTCCCCCATTTCATCCCTCCTATGACCCCAACAAACCCGGTGGCGGCCACGACTGGCCGCTGCGTTGCCCTTGTGTTCAGCATTGCCGTCGCGGCCCAGCTTGGCGCGCAGACCGCTAGTTCGCCCGCTCCGGCTGACCTCGCCAAATACGACAAAAATAAGAATGGCATGCTCGATGCGGCCGAACTCGCCCTCAAGGCGAGCGACGAGGCCAAGCTCGCGGGCGCCGTCCTGCTCACGCCGTTCGAGGTGAGCACGGACAAAGACGTGGGCTACGCCGCCGGCAACACGCTCTCCGGCGGCCGCGTCGACACACCGCTGGCGATCACGCCCGGCTCGATTTCGGTCATGACGAGGGAGTTCATCGACGATTTCAACATCACGAACATGAACGACGCCGGCAGCTGGACCATCGGCTTCGACCTCGGCACGTCGGTGCCAAATTCCGATCCCTCTTCAATCAGCGTTTATCAGAACATCGTCCGCGGCGCGCCCTCGACAGACAATTTCCCGACGCGCAACGGCTCGATCAACTTTGGCGCGGCCGACAGCTACAACACCGAGCGCTACGAGTTCCAGCGCGGTCCCGACACGTCGATGTTCGGCGACGGCGGCCCCGGCGGACGCCAGGGCAGCACGAGCAAGCGCGCGCGTTTCAACTCCACGGCCACCAGCTTCTCGCTCCAAGGCGATAACTACGGCGGGCACCGTGCCACCCTGGACTACAGCAAGGGCTGGGATCGCTTCGGCCTGCGTTTCAATGCGCTGAATCAAAACGCCCCGGGCTTTCAGGACGGCACACCCAAACTCAAGAACGCCTCGACGCTCAACGCCATCACGCGGCCGACGAAAAACACGCTGGTCATCGCGGAATACGAGCGGAGCCGGGAATGGAACAACCTCTGGTCGATCACCAACGGCGACGCGCAGAACGCCTGGGACAGCGTCACCGTCAACAACGACAACTCGGCACTGCTCGCCAACAACAACGTCACCCTCAATAACGCGGGCCTCGAGCGCATGACGGTCGGGTCGAACGGCAGCGCGGCCAACATGTTTGTCTACAATTTCGCGACGGGCGACATGCAGGACTACGGCGGCAACCAATACCGCACCCGCGGCATCAACGGTAACGCCATCCGCATTCCCTATCTCGGCAACCAATACCTCAAGGCCGTCCCGGCGCGGCGGGCCGCCATCCCGGGCATCGACAAGAAACTCAGCCTTTCGCCAAAGGACAACATCGCCGACCGCGACGCCAGCACCGCCTCGATCAATGTGGAGCACCGCGTCGGCAATTTGTTTTTGCGTGTCGGCTATGTGAAAAACGACTTCGACAATAACACCATCTGGTCGAACGGCAGCCCCAACGGGGCCATCATCGACGTCAACCGCCTGCTGCCGAGCGGCGCGGCCAATCCGCGTTTTCTGCGGACGTTCACCGACGTCGAGCAGAACAACATCTACAGTCAGGACGCCATCCAGGAATACTTCGGCCAGGCGACCTACCGCTTCTTCGTGCCCAAATGGTGGGACTACAAACAACTGCTGAGCCTCAGCGTGAGCGACCGTGAGACGCAGTCGGAGTCGCGCACGAGCGCGTGGCGCCGGACCGACAACCCCACGTCGTCTGACCCCTTCAACAACGCGAACCGGTTTTTCTATCGTGTCTATTGGGGCGACCCGCGCCCCGACCTCGGGCCCATTCTCTCCAATCCGAACGGCAAGGTGCCCGGCCGTTGGACCTACGCCGACACGGCGGGCAACATCACCAATCGCGCCGTCCAGCGTGCGGCGCTCACCTCGCAAAGCGCCTTCTTCAACGAGAAGCTCGCCGTCACCGCCAGCTACAGTCGCGACGTGGTCGAGGTCGCAAATCTCCCGCGCCTGAACGCCACCCTCACCGGCTCCACCGGCGCGCCCAATTTCAAAAACCTCCTCGGCTTCAACACCGCCGGCAACGCCTACAAGCGGAAAGAAACCGTGAGTTCCCTCGCCTACGGCGTGGTCGCCTATCCCTTCCAAACCGAGCGCCAAGGCTTCGTGAAAAAATTTCTCTCGCCCCTCGGCGTCGTGGTCAACATCGCGGAGAACAACCAGCCGCCTTCGAGCGGGGTGCAAAATCCGCTCCTCGACGGCACGCTCCCGCCGCTCACGCATTCCGAGACCAAGGACTACGGCCTGCGCTATGCGATTCCCGGCGGCAAGGCCTACCTCACCCTCTCGCGTTACCAGACGAGCCAACAGGACAATCCCGCCGGTTTCGGCAGCGGGGGCGACATCACGAACATCTGGACCAACCTCGGCTACACCGATCCGGCGCTGACCACGACGACCGCCGGCTCTGGCTTCGCCTACTCGGATCCCAATTCCCGCCGGCTGGAAGGCTGGGAGGCCGAGCTGGTCGCGAACCCGACGCGCAACATCACGCTCTCCCTGAATTACTCGCACCCTGTTTCCTACATCGTGACGGAGAGCGAAGACCGCAAAGCCTACGTCGCCGCCAACCGCGCCCAGTGGGAAGCGGGCGCGCGCGCCGCGCAAGGCACCGTGTTGAACGGCCGGACGATTCTCGATCCGACCCAGATTCAAACCGCGCTCAACAACATCGACAACAGCCTCAACGGCCTCACCACCGGCGCGCTCGAAAACAACCAGGTGCGCCACCGGATCAATCTCACGGGCGCCTACAGTTTCCGGGAAGGAATGTTGCGGGGCCTGCGCTTCAACGCCGGCATGCAATATCGCGGTCACGGCAAGAACGGCAGCCGCGACGCCCAAATCAAGTTCAACACCACCACACCGACGCTGCTGCAAACCACGCAGGCGGCCTTTGACTACCTGTGGACGCCGCCGGCCTGGAAAAACTCCATCGTGGTCGGAGCCAACTACACGCGGAAGATCGGAAAATATCAGACGCGCTTCCAGCTCAACGTCACGAACCTGTTGAACGAACTCGAGCCAATCTGGGGCCGCAGCGGTCCGGTCGGAAACTTCGCATCGGCCTACACCACGCTCACGGCCAACCAGCTCTTTGCCGGCAATCCGCGCCAGCAGATCCTGACCAGCTTCGTAAACCCTGATCCGCGGAGGATCACATTCACTACGACCGTCAGCTTCTGAGGCGCCGTCGCACTGTTGCTCTCACCGGTTTTGTTTTAGTGCCGAGCCCGCTGTTCGCGGCGGGTTCGGCTTAGTGCCAGGTAAACCCCAACCTCGGTCCCCTCGCCATGATCCCCCTACCCACTTCGGTTGCGGCGCGTTGCCGCTGCCTGATTTTCGTCGGTGTTTTGACCGCCCTGCTGCCGCCGGCGTTTGCCCAGACTGCTCCCGCCCCCACCCCCACCGCAGCCGCCACCGCCAAATCCGAGGAAGCCATCGTCCTCACTCCGTTCCAAGTGAGCACCGACAAGGACGTGGGCTACGCCGCCGGCAACACGCTCTCCGGCGGCCGCGTGGACACGCCGCTCGCCATCACGCCCGGCTCGATTTCGGTCATGACGAAGGAGTTCATGGACGACTTCAACGTCACCGACATGAACCAAGCCGGCACCTGGACCATCGGCTTCGACTTGGGCGTCTCGGTGCCGAACTCTGATCCCACGTCGGTCAGCGTTTATCAGAACATCGCGCGCGGTGCGCCGGCCACCGACAATTTCCCGACACGCAACGGCTCGATCAATTTCGGCGCGGCCGACAGCTACAACACGGATCGCTTCGAGTTTCAGCGCGGACCCGACACCTCGATGTTCGGCGACGGCGGCCCCGGCGGACGCCAGGGTAGTTCCAGCAAGCAGGCGACCTTCAACCGGACTGCGACCAGCTTCACCACGCAGGCCGACACGTGGGGCGGCTACCGCCAGACGCTGGACTTCAGCAAAGGCTGGGATCGGTTTGGGCTGCGTTTCAATGCGCTGTATCAGAACGCCAAGCCCTACCAAGAGGGGGAAAACAAAATCAAGAAAGCCTGGACGCTCAACGGCGTGGTGAAGGTGGCGAAAAACACCAGGGTCATCGTCGAGTATGAGCAGACCCGGGAGTGGAACAACCTCTGGTCGATCACCAACGGGGACGTGCAGATGCTCTGGGACAGCGTCACGATCAACAACGACAACTCGGCCCTCCTCGCCAACAACAACACCAATCTCAACAACGCCGGCCTTGAGCGCATGGCGGTCGGCGCGAACGGCAGCGCGGCCAACTTTTTCGTGTGGAACTTCGCGACCGGCGACATGCAGGACTACGGCGGCAACCAATACCGCACGCGCGGCATCCCGCCCCAAAACAACACCCGCATCCCCTATCTCGGAAACCCCTACCTGAAGGCCATCCCCTCGCGCCGGCCGATGATCCCGAACATGGATCCGAAGTTCAGCCTCGCGCCGAAGGACAACATCGCCGCGCGCGACACCGACACCGGCTCGCTCAACGTGGAGCACCGCGTCGGCAATCTGTTTTTGCGCGCGGGCTACGTGAGAAACAATTTCGACAACAACACGATTTGGTCGAACCTCAGCCCCAACGGCTACATCATCGACGTCAACAAACTGCTCCCGAACGGGCAGCTCAACCCCCGCTTTCTCCGCGGCTTCACCGACGTCGAGCAGAACAACCTCTACAGCCAGGACGCCATCCAGGAGTATTCCGCCCTCGCGACCTACCGTTTCTTCGTCCCGAAGTGGTGGGACTACAAGCAGCAGTTGAGCCTCAACGGGAGCGACCGCGAGACCCAGTCCGAGTCGCGCACGAGCGCGTGGCGCCGGACCGACAATCCCACGGCGGCCGACCCCTTCGACAACTCGAACCGGTTTTTCTATCGCGTCTATTGGGGCGATCCCCGCCCGACGCTCGGCCCGATTTTATCGAACCCCAATGGCGTCGCTCCCGGCAAATGGACCTATGTGGACACGGCCGGCAACATCACGAAGCGCACCGTCCAGCACTGGGGCCTGACCTCGCAGAGCGCCTTCTTCAACGAGAAGCTCGCCCTCACCGGCAGCTACAGCCGCGACGTCGTCGGCGTCGACAACCTCCCGCGCCTGAATGCTACGATCACCGGCTCCACCGGCGCGCCCGATTTCAAGAACCTGCTCGGCTTCACCACCGCCGGTCGCCACTTCACGCGGAAAAAGACGGTGAGCTCATCCGCGATGGGTCTCGTCGCCTACCCGTTCCAGACTCAGCGCGAGGGCTTGGTCAAAACGTTCCTGTCTCCGCTCGGCTTCGTGTTCAATTTTGCGGAGAACAACCAGCCGCCTGGGTCCGGCACGCAAAATCCGCTCCTCGACGGGACGCTCCCGCCGCTGACCCATTCCCGCACCAAGGACTACGGCCTGCGCTACTCGATCCCCGGCGGCAAAGCCTACGCCACGCTCTCGCACTACCAGACTAACCAGATCGACAACCCCGCCGGCTTCGGGAGCGTCGCCGACATCAATAATATCTGGACCAATCTGGGCTACACCGACCCGGCCCTCACCACCGCGACTGGATTCGCCTATTCCGATCCCAACTCCCGCCGGTTGGAAGGTTGGGAGGCCGAACTCGTCGCCAACCCGACGCGCAGCATCACCCTCTCGATTAACTACTCGCACCCCCTCACCTACATCGTGAGGGAGAGCGACGACCGGAAGGCGTATGTCGCCGCCAACCGCGCGGAATGGGAAGCCGGCGCGAAGGCCGCGCAGGGCGCCTTGGTGAACGGCCGTCGCATTCTCGATCCCACCATCATTCAATCCGCGATCAACAACATCGACAACAGCCTCGCCGGACTGACCACCGGCACGCTCGAAAATCAATTGTCCCGCCACCGGGTCAATATCACCGGAGCCTACAGTTTTCGCGAGGGCACACTGAAGGGCCTGCGCCTCAACGGCGGCGTCCAGTATCGTGGCCACGGCAAGAGCGGCAGCCGCGATGCCCGCCTCAAGTTCAACCTGCCTGACAACGTTACGCCCACCGTGCTGCAAAACACGCAGGCGGCCTTCGACTACCTGTGGACGGCACCGGCCTGGAAATCGACGATCAACCTCGGCGCAAACTACACGCGCCGGATCGGAAAATATCAGACACGGTTCCAGCTCAACGTCACCAACCCGCTGAACAACCTCGACCCGATCTGGGGCCGCAGCGGTCCGTCGGGCAACGGCGGCTCCGCCTACACCTTGCTCACCACCAACCAGCTGTTCGCCGGCAATCCGCGCGTGCAGGTCCTGAACAGTTTCGTTAACCCTGATCCGCGAAAGTTTATTTTTTCCACCACGGTCAGCTTCTGATCGCGCAGGGGCCCCGTTTTGCTTTCGACCAAAGCAGGGCCCCGCGCCTCGCTCAACATTCTCGCCCCGGAAAAATTCCAACCGACCATGAAGACGTTTCCCCATCGGCTGCCTTGCGCCGCCCTCGTGGCCTGCTCGCTCGCCACCCTGCTCGCTGCGCAAACTCCGACTGCGACCACTTCGTCCGCCGCCGCCCCCGCGCGCGGCGGACGCGGGCCCGGCGTTGAGGCCAGCGTCGTCACCGCCGCCCGCTCTCCCGAGGTCAACGCCAACGGCACGATCACTTTTCGCCTGCAGGCGCCCAACGCGAAGGCCGTGCGCCTCGTCACCGACTTCCCCAAGCTCGGCGACGTGCCCGTCAACGGCTCCGCCGGCTTCGACATGACCAAGGACGGAAGCGGCGTCTGGTCCTACACCTCGCCGAAGCTCGCGCCGAGCTACTATCAATACTGGTTCGTCGTGGACGGGTTCTCGACGCCCGATCCGCAGAACACGTTCGTTCGCCCCGCCTCCGGCGTCTACAAGAGCGTCGTCGCTCTCCCCGGCAAAGAGGCCGAGTGGATGATGTTTCGCGACGTGCCGCACGGCAACCTGACCGAGCACCATTATCTCAACTCGGAAAACAAGACCGCCCGCCGCGTCGTCATCTACACGCCGCCAGGCTACCGCACGAGCGGCCGGAGCTATCCCGTCATCTATCTGTTGCACGGCGCCAACGACTACGAGCGCGGCTGGACGCAGACCGGCATGGCCAACACGATCATGGACAATCTCATCGCCGACGGCAAAGCCGTCCCCGCGATCATCGTGATGCCCTTTGGTCACGACACGACGGGCTCCACCGGCAAGCTGCCCGAGGTCCGCGCCCTGCAAGCCTCGCTCGGCTACACCCCGCCGGCGCGCCCGCCCGGCGGACGCGGCCCCGGCGGCGCGCCCGGCGCTACCGGCGCGGTCCCCGCCGGCCCGAGCTACATGGAAAAAGATCTGCTCGGCTACGTGATCCCCTACGTGGAAAAAGAATTCCGCGTGCTGAAGAACAAAAACCAGCGCGCGATCATGGGCTATTCGATGGGCGGCGGCCACAGCACCACGATCGGTTTCGGGCACCCGGAGATTTTCGCGAACGTCGGCGGCTTCAGCGGCTACGCCAACACCGCGAGCGCCACCATCGCCAAACTTCTGGCGGACCCGGCGCAGACCAACCGCGACTACAAATCCATCTTCTTCGGCTCGGGCACCGAGGACAATGCGGTCAACGGCGGTCGCGCCCTGCACGCGGCCTTCACCGAAAAAGGCATCAAGCACGTCTGGAGCGAGGATCCCGGCTATGGCCACGATTACCAGATTTGGCGCATCTATTTCCGCGACCTCGCGTCACGGCTGTTTCGGGAGTGATTGCCGCACGGCCGTCGTCCCCAGCGCATGAATTTTCCCCCCTCAACCTCCCCCCTCTTGCAGTCCGCCGCACTCGCGGCCTTCGTTGCCCTCCAGCTCTCGGCCGTGACCGCCAAGGCCGCGGCCCCGGACACGGCGGCGATGGCTGACTTCGAAAAGGTGGTCGCCCCGATTCTCAAGAAAAATTGCTACGAGTGCCACGGCGACGGCTCGAAGAAAGGCGGCGTGGCCTTCGACGAACTCACGACGAAGGAGCACATCCTCCGCGATCCACAGCTCTGGCTGAAGGTCCTGCGCAACACCCGTTCGCACGTCATGCCGCCGCCCGGCGAACCGGCGCCGACCACCGCGGAACAGCGCGCGCTTGAGAACTGGATCACGACCGGCGCCTTTGGCCTCGATCCCGCGCGCCCCGATCCGGGCCGCGTCACCGTTCACCGGCTCAACCGCCTCGAATACAAGAACACGATCCGCGATCTTCTGGGCGTGGAGTTCGAGGCGCACGCGACCTTTCCCGACGACGACAGCGGCTACGGTTTCGACAACATCGCCGACGTGCTGAACATGTCGCCGCTCCTGCTGGAGAAATATCTCGCCGCCGCGCAGACGGTAGTGGATCGGGCGGTGCCGAAGGTCACCCAAGTGCCGGCGCTGCAGGTCGCGGGCGTGACCGATTTCAAACATGCGGACGGCACACCGACCGAGGGAAAGATCATCCGCGGCTCCGGTCTCGGTGCGGCTGGCATCCCGGCCATCGGGCTGGCTTACCCGGAGGAGAAATCGATCACCCACGTTTTCACCATCAAACAGGCGGGCGACTACCGGCTCGTGCCCGAGCAGAACATCCGGGGAGATTTCATCTACAATCCGCAGCGCGCGCGGGTCACGGTCACCGTGGACGGCCAGCAGGTCTCGCAGCGCGAGTATGGCTGGGAAGCCAACCGTCACTTCGAGGACAGCCATGCGGTCCGCTGGGAACCCGGCGAGCATACGATCACGATCGCGCTCGCGCCGATTCTGCCGCTCCCGACCGGCACGCGGGCCGAGGACAACAAATACAACCTCAAGAAAGTGCGTCTCGAAGGCCCGCTCGATCCGGCGCGCTGGGTGCACCCGCCGAATTACGCGCGGTTCTTCAGCCGCGCCGTGGTGCCTGCGGACCGGGCCGAGCGCCGCGCCTACGCCAAGGAAGTGCTCGGCACCTTTGCCACGAAGGCATTCCGGCGTCCCGCGACGGCCGAGAGCGTGGAGCCGCTGGTGGACATCGCGGAAAAATTCTCCGCCGAAACGGGCAACACCTTCGAAGCCGGCATCGCCCGCGCGATGATGGCCGTGCTGGCGTCGCCGCGTTTTCTCTTCCGCGTCGAGAAGCCCGACCCGGCGTCCGCCCCGCGCGCCGCCGTGGCCAACGTGGACGAGTTTTCCCTCGCGTCGCGCCTCTCGTATTTTCTCTGGTCCACCATGCCCGACGACGAGCTCTTCAAGCTCGCCGCCGCCGGCATGCTGCGCGCCAACCTCGCTGCGCAGGTGCAGCGCCTGCTGGCCGACCCGCGCTCCGCCAACTTCGTCGAGAATTTCACCGGCCAATGGCTGCAAACGCGCCTCGTCACCAGCGTGCCCCTGAATCCGCGCGAAATCATGGCGCGCGAAGGCGTGAGCGTGGGCGGTGGCGGCCGGGGCGGTGGCGGCGGCAACAACGTGAGCGACACCCTTCGCAACGCGCTGAAGCAGGAGGCCGAGAAATATTTCGAGCACGTCGTCCGCGAGAACCGCAGCATCGATGATTTCCTGACCAGCGATTACACCTTCCTTAACGAGACGCTCGCCACTGCCTACAAGATCGCCGACGTCAAGGGTCCGGAACTGCGCAAAGTCACGCTGCCGCCCGGCGACGCCCGCGGCGGCGTGCTCACGATGGGTAGCGTCCTGATGGTCACTTCCAATCCGACCCGCACTTCTCCCGTGAAGCGCGGCAAATGGATCCTCGACAACATCCTCGACACGCCCACGCCGCCGCCTCCGCCGGACATTCCCGCGCTGGAGGATGCGAAGGCCAAAGACGCTTCCCGCACGCCGACCTTGCGCGAGACGCTCGCCATCCACCGCGAGGACGCCCTGTGCGCCTCCTGCCACAATCGCATGGACCCGCTCGGGCTCGCCTTCGAAAACTTCAACGCCCTCGGCCAATGGCGCGCCGAGGAATACAGCCAGAAAATCGATCCCGCCGGGCAACTGGCCACCGGCGAAAATTTCGCCGACTTCCGCGAACTCCGCCAAATCCTCGTCGCGAAACACAAGGTCGAGTTCTACCGCTGCCTGACCGAAAAGTTACTGACGTATGCGCTCGGGCGTGGCACGGAGTATTACGATGTCCCCGCCGTCGACAAAATCGTCGAGGCCCTCGCCCGGAAGGGCGGGACGTTTTCCACGCTGCTGATGGGCGTGATCGAGTCCGTCCCGTTTCAACAGCAACGCCTCCTCCCCAACGCGACCGCCGATGCGGCCCAACCCGCGCCGCGTGTCACCCAAACCACTCCCCGCCCATGAAGACGCCATCTCCCGCCCAACGTGATCTCGCCGCCGAGACGCATCACAGCTTCAGCCGCCGGAATTTTCTGCGCGGCGTCGGCGCGGCCATTGCGCTGCCGGCGTTCGAATCGTTTCTGCCCCGCCTGAGCGCCGCGCAGTTAGCCGAAGCCGCGGCCAGCGGCGCCGTCACCGCCTCCGGCGCTCCGCTGCGCCTCGCGTTTTTTCAGTTCGCCAACGGCACGCACCCCGCGAAGTGGTGGCCCACCGGGGAGAATCGCGATTTTGCGCTCAACGAAACGATGGAGGCGCTGGCCGGCCTCAAGGACAAGATTCAGATCCTCGGCGGCCTCGCCCTCGAACCCGCCACGCCCGGACCCGATGGCGCGGGCGATCATGGCCGCGCCGGCGGCTCGTTCCTGACCGGCGTGCGCGTCAAGAAAACCCAGGGCGCGGATTTTCATTCCGGCATCTCCGTGGATCAGATCATCGCGCAGAAGGCGGGGCACGTCACCCCGTTCAAGTCACTCGAGATTTCCTGCGACACGCTCCGCACCGCGGGCGACTGCGACAGCGGCTACTCCTGCGTGTATCAGCACAACATGGCCTGGAGTTCGCCCACCGCCCCCGTCGCGCCCGAAGTCAACCCGCGCTTCTTGTTCGAGCGCTTGTTCGGCACCGGTTCGCCTGCCGAGCGCAAACAAAACCTGATCATGCGCCAGCGGCAGCAGCGCTCGATTCTCGACTACGTGGCCAACGAGAGCCGCAGCATCGGCCGCGAGCTCGCCGCTACCTCGCCGAGTGGCCGCGGCGCCGGCGGCCTCACCGCGCGCGACAAGGAAAAGCTCGACCAATACCTCACCAGCGTCCGCGAGATCGAGCAGCGCATCGAGCGCGCCGAAAAATCCGTGGCCGACCGTCCGAATCCCGCGATGGACACGCCCGCCGGCATCCCGGCGAGCTTCATGGAATACGTCCGCCTCAACATGGACATGCTCCACCTCGCCTTCCTCACGGACAACACGCGCGTCGCCACCTTCCTTCTCGCCGGCGAGGGCAGCAACCGCTCCTTCGACGAAATCGGCATCCCCGACGGCCACCACTACTGCACCCACCACGGCAACAAGCCCGACCTCATCGCCAAGACCTGCGTCATCGACAAATGGTATGCCACGCAGTTCGCCTACTTCCTCGAGAAGATGGCCGCGACCAAGGACGTGGACGGCAAATCCCTCCTCGACAACTCCATGATCCTTTACGGCTGCGGCAACGGCGACGGCAACCGCCACACCCACGCCAACCTGCCGATCATTTTGGCCGGCAGCGGCGGCGGCGTGCTCGAAGCCGGACGCTACGTCCAGCACAAGCCCGCCCCGCTCACCAACCTCTACCTCAGCCTAATGGACCGCATGGGCGTCAAGGGCGTGGAACGCTTCGGCGACTCCACCGGCCGCCTCGCGAATATCTAGCGCGACCGTCGGCTTGGTATGTTGGTTCGTTGGTTGGCTCGTTCGCCGCCGAAAATTTGATCGGCCCGTCGCCATGAAACACAAACTCCTCGTTCCGTTTTTCGCCGCGGCGCTCGTGTGCGCATCCGCTGCGTCCGCCTTCGCCGCGCCCGATCCGAATTTCCACGTCTTCCTCTGCTTCGGCCAGTCCAACATGGAGGGCGGCGGCGCGCTGCTCGAAAGCGACAAGACCGTCGACGGGCGTTTCCGAGTCCTCGCCGATTTCGACACACCCGACCGCGGTCGAAAAATGGGCCAGTGGTATGATGCCATCCCGCCGCTCACCAAGCGCACGCGCGGCATCTCGATGATGGATTATTTCGGCCGCACGATGGTCGCCAACCTGCCGGAGCAACTCCGCGTGGGCGTCGTGAAGCTGGGCGTCTCCGGCACGCGCATCGAGCTCTGGGATAAGGACGCGTTTCGTGCCTACCTCGACAACCTGCCGCCCGACGGAATCTGGAAGCGCCCGCTCGCCAACCAATATGACGGCAACCCCTATCAGTATCTCGTGAAGCTCGCGAAAATCGCCCAGCAGTCCGGCGTGATCAAAGGCATCTTGATCCATCAGGGAGAATCCAATTTCGAAGACCAAGACTGGCCGAAAAAAGTGAAGAAGGTTTACGACGATCTGGTGAAGGATTTGAACCTCGATCCCAAGGACGTGACACTGCTCGCCGGCGAAGTCGTCAACGCCGATCAAAACGGCGAGAAGGCCAACGCCAACGTGATCATGAAGAACCTTCCCGGCACGCTGCCGAATTCGCACGTCATCTCGTCCGCCGGCGTCCCCGCGAATCGCGACCGCCTGCATTTCACCGCCGACGGCCAGCGAGAGATGGGCCGGCGCTACGCGGAAAAAATGCTCGGCCTCATGGGCTACAAGGCGACGGTGCCTGCCGAGCCGTATGCGAAGGCCGCGCCCGTCAGTGCCACCGTGGGCACACCCGCCAGCGCGCCCGCGAAGCCTTGAACTGATTTTCCACCGATGAATTCACCGCGCCGATCCGCCGCCACCGTCGTTCTTTTCGCGCTCGCGTGGGCACTGGCGTGGTTGCCCGCCGCGCATCGACTGGCCGCGGCCGATGCCGTCCCCGCACCCGCTTCGCCGAGCACCCCCGCCCAACCCGCAACGCCACCGCCCGCGCCGGGCGGGAAGCGGGGTGGCGGCGGCCGCGGCGAACCGCTCACCGCCGCCGATCAGGCCGCCATCACCAAGCTCGCTGAACTGCCGCCGTGGAAACCCGGCGCGGGCGTCGGCGATTTTTCCCTCGCTTCGCCCTACGCACCCGCGCCCGAAAACGCGCCGCGCGACAATGTGCCGAAGGGCCGCGTCGAGACGTTTCACCTCCCGCTCGTCGGCAGTAAATTTTTCCCACCCGCTCCCGGCCGCGACGGCACTCCGCCGGCCCCGCGCGAGGTCAATGTTTACATCCCGGCCGGCTACGTCCCCGGCACGCCTGCGCCGCTGCTCTTCTGCCACGACGCGATGGGCATGCACGACAACAAGCCCGCGCCCTACCTCCCGACGATTCTCGACAACCTGATCGCCGACAAACGCCTGCCCGCGATGGTCGCGGTGATGGTGATGCCGAGCAATCAGCGCAGCCTCGAATACGACACCGTCTCCGGCAAGTTCGCCGAGTTCGTCGAGGCCGAGGTCCTGTCCGCCGTGGCGAAAAAATTCAACGTCGCCTTCACCACCGATCCCAACGCACGCGCCGTGCTCGGCGGCAGCTCCGGCGGCGCGGCCGCGCTTTCGATGGCGTGGTTTCGTCCCGACCTCTACCGCCGCGTCCTCGTGTTCTCCGGCACCTTCGTCAACCTCCGCAACGATCCGGTCACGGCCCCGCACGGCGCGTGGGAATACCACGAAAATTTCATTCCGAAAACCACGCCGAACAAACCGCTCCGCCTCTGGCTGCACGTCTCCGACCGCGACAACGGCGCCACCTCCTCCGGCACCAGCATGCGCAACTGGGTCCTCGCCAACCAACGCATGGCCGCGGCCCTGAAGGCCAAGGGTTATCCCTACCAGTTTGTCTTCGCCAAGGAGGCCGGCCACGTCGACCGGCCTGTGCGCGCGCACACGCTCGCGCCCGCGCTCGAGTGGCTCTGGCAAGACTACAAACCTACCGCCAAATGATCGCCGCCGCACCCTCAGCCTCATCAAACCTGCCGTGAAGAACATGAACTCACGCTGGAGGCCGGCGACTTGGAGCCTCGGTTTTCTCGGTCCGATCACACTCGCGGGGCTGACCGCATTGACGGCCGGCACGGTGCTGCGCGCCGGTGCGCAGCCACCCGCAGCCGCTGCGTTCATCGAAAAACACTGCGCGAGCTGTCACAACGACACCGACAAGGAGGCGCGGCTTGATCTTACCAATCTCGCTTACGACCCGGCGGACGCGGCAAATTTCGCGTTCTGGGTCCGCATCCACGACCGCGCGAAGGCCGGCGAAATGCCGCCGAAAAAAAAGCCGCGCCCGGAGGCGGCGGACCTTGCGCGATTCGTGCAGACGATGGCGGCGACGCTGACCGAGTCGGAGCGCGCGTTGGCGAGCAGCGAGGGCCGTGCGACGCAGCGGCGTCTCAACCGCTACGAATATGAAAACGCGCTGCGCGACCTGCTGCACGTGCCGTGGGCGCAGGTGCGGGACAAGCTGCCGCTCGAGGGCGAGCGCTTCGGATTCAACAAGAGCGGCGAGGCGCTCGATGTCTCGTTTGTGCAGATGGAGCGTTATTTCAGCACGGCGGACTATACGATGCGGCAGGCGATGGCGGCGGCGTTCGAGCGCCCGGCGTCGAGCGTGCGGAAAATATACGCCCGCGATGCAATCGGAACCAGCTACTTGCCGCGCGAGAACGACACGTTGCCCGACCGCAAGCCGTTCCCCGTGCTCGATTCGCGCGCCCAGCCCGAGGTGCGCTTTGGCCGCGCG
>JANNEY010000152.1:0-12085 GCA_031379235.1 Opitutaceae bacterium
CAAGGAAACGTCCCTCTGCCCGAGCGTGATCACATGCGCCGGCTGCATACGGTCTGGGCGCACGATCCGATCTATTTTCTAACGTGCTGCACCGAAGGACGCCGGAAAATCCTCCACGCGCCGGCCGTCGCAACCGCCCTCATCGCGGCGTGGCGCGAGGCCGCAAACGTCCACGGCTGGGTCGTGAGCCGCTACGTCATGATGCCGGATCACGTGCATTTTTTCGCTCGGCCGAAGCCCGGGGCAAAACCACTCGCCGCTTTCATGCGGGACTGGAAACGCTGGACGGCGAAACAAATTTCCGCCGCTACCGGCGCGGCTCCGCCCCTCTGGCAACCCGAGTTCTTCGACCACGTGTTGCGCTCAGCCAGCAGCTACTCCGAGAAGTGGGACTACGTCCGCCACAATCCCGTGCGCGCCGGCTTGGTCGCAAAGCCCGAAGACTGGCCTCATGCGGGCGAGTTCGAACCGCTTCAGGTGTAGGGCGGGGTCGCCGAACCCCGCCGAGTTGGGATCGGATGAGATTTTGTGAGCCATGGGGCGAAGGCAGGCTTTTCGGCGGGGTCGGGAGACCCCGCCCTACAATCGATCTGCATTCCCCTACACTCGCCTCCCCGCCCACCCCCACAATCACGACCGCGCGCTTGCGCATCCTTGCCCCGGCGCTTACGTCTGGCCCCCGCTATGAAACTTCCCCGCCTCCTCGCCCTCATGTCCCTCTCCTCGCTGCTCTTTGGTTTCGCCCGCGCCGAAGCCCTCAAGGTCGGCGACAAAGCTCCGGCCGTCTCCGCGACGACCGACGCCGGCACGACACTCAACCTCGCCGACGTCTACAAAGCCAACAACTACACGCTGGTGTGGTTCTATCCCAAGGCCCTCACCGGCGGCTGCACCAAGCAGGGCTGCTCCCTCCGCGATGCCAGCGCTGAGTTGAAAAAACACGGCGTGGCCGTCGTGGGCGTGAGCACGGATACGGTCGAGAAGCAGAAAGAATTCAAGGAGAAGAACCATTTCGACTACCCGCTGCTCGCCGACACCGACAAGAAAGTCGTGAAAGCCTTCGGCCAATCCGGCGCCATGATGGCCAGCCGCGAAGCCTTCCTCATCGATCGCAGCGGCAAGGTCGTTTACTACGACAAGAGCCAGACCGACAAGCAGGCCGAGATGGTCCTCGCTTTCCTGAGCAAGAAAAGCTGAGGCGGATAACGCCCGCGTTTTGATTTTGTAGGGCGGGGTCTCCTGACCCCGCCTTTTTTGTGTCCGGCCATCGGGTCCGGCAAATCGGACGTCCGAGTCGGCCCGGATCTGACCGGCGGGGTCGGGAGACCACGCCCTACAACTCGTCGTCGCGCGCCCCCGGCAGCGCGGTCGCGTGCGGGTCGTGCCGCACGCGCTCGATCCACGCGCCGATTTCCAAGTGGCGATCCGCGATCGCCGCCGGCCACGGGGCGGCCACGAGATCGATCACGCGGAGCGCGCCATCGGTGCAGCGGACGAAATTCCGCGCGTGCAGATCCGCCACGAGGTAAGGCCGGCTCTCCGCGGGAGCCGCGGCGCCCTCGCCGCGGTGCCCGATCGAACGCGACGAGGGCGTCGCGTCCCCAACAGGCGGCAAAAAAAACAGCCGCGGGTGATCGCGGTTCGCACGCAGGAAGCGCGAAGGGATTTCGATCAGGCCGACGGGCAGCGCGGCCGACATGTCGTCGCCCTGGGGCAGCGTATCGCCGAGCGCTTGTTTCGCGACGACGATGCCCTCCGGCGTAACGGCCACGACTTCCGTCGCCATGCCGCCGAGCGCGTGGATGAGCAGGAGTTTTTCGAGCAGACCGCGGTAGTGGCCAAGTCCAGCCATGGCGACGAGCAGGGATTCGTCGCCGCGGCGAAAGCCAAACTCGCTGCCGATATGTTTCCCCTCGCGCGGAAGATAAAATTTGTAGACCGAACCGTCGCTCACCGCCGCATAGGCCCAGGCTTCCACGCCACCGCCGATGCGGTGGAGTTTTTCGTTGGGCTCCTCCAGCGGATTCTCGACCGCCTCGCCCGCGGGAAAACCGAAATCCTCCAGCCGCCGCAGCGGCAGCAGCGCGCGAAATCCGCGGATCGCCGCACCCAGCTCCGCCCACTCGCCGCCCGTGGGCTCGAGCAGCGCTACTTCGTCTTCGCCGAGCGTGACGAGATCGCGGTCCGAATCTTCTCCGACACCGCATTGGGCTGCCGCCGCGCCGAGGCGAGCGAGCGCTTCCAGTCGTCGCTCGTGATCGTATTGAAGAGCGGCGCGGTCGAGCGGTCCCGGGAGGAACCGGCCGCGGAGGCGCGTGGTTTGGCCGGTGAAGGGGTCTGCTTGCATGAGGAGTCCGCGGACATAATGCGCACCGTCGCGGGCGCGCGCGACGTTGGCAAAGGATTTTTTTGGCGGAAAATTGTTCGGCGGATTCTCCAAGCCGGTTCTACCGCGGATTACGCGGATGTAGCGGATAAAGGCCCCGCCCTGCGAAAATTCATCCGCGATAATCCGCGCTATCCGCGGTGAAAACTCCGTGCCCGAGCCACGAAACGCTCACGCGTTCCGCTACAAAACAGGAAGAACAGGAAGAACAGGAAGGTCGGGAAGTTAGGCTGCCTTCCCGCTCTTCCCGGCCTTCCTGTTCAAATCAGGTGACCAAAAAACTATAGCGCCGCGAGCAGCCCGCCGTCCACGTAGAGAATCTGGCCGTTCACGAAATTACTCGCCGGCGACGAAAGAAAAACCGCCGCGCCGACGAGTTCCTCGGGCTGGCCCCAGCGGCCGGCGGGCGTGCGGCCGCAGATCCATTTGTTGAACTCAACATTTTCCACGAGCGCGCGGTTCAGCTCAGTCACGATGTAGCCGGGGCCGAGGCCGTTGCACTGGAGGCCGTGCTTCGCCCACTCGACGGCCATCGCGCGCGTGAGCATCTTCAGGCCGCCCTTCGCCGCCGCGTAGTTCGCGATCGTGGGCCGGCTCACCTCGCTCATCACGGAACAGGTGTTGATAATTTTCCCCGCCCCGCGCGCGATCATCCGCGGCCCGACCGCGCGGGCGACGAGAAAGGCGCTGGTGAGATCCGTGTCGAGAACTTCGCGCCACTGCGCCTCCGTCATCTCGGCGAGCGGCGAACGGCGCTGGATGCCGGCGTTGTTGATCAAGATGTCGATGGGCGCAAAGTCCGCCTCGATCTTGGCGACGGCGGCTTCGCACGCCGCGCCATTGGTCACATCGAAGGCGGCGATGGTCACGCGCGCGCCGGGGACCGCCGCGCGCACGGTGGCGGCTGCGGCGGTGAGTTTCTTTTCGTCGCGACCATTGAGCACGACGGCCGCCCCCGCCTGCGCGAGCCCACGCGCAAGCGCGAGGCCGATGCCCTGGCTGGAGCCGGTGATGAGCGCGGTGCGCCCGGTGAGATCGAAGAGGGGATTTTTGGCGGACATAAGAAACCGCTAATCTTCGCTAATCAGCGCTGATGCCCAATCCAAAATTTGCGCCAGTGTTGGTTTTGGATTAGCATCAATGGGCGAAGATTAGCGGTTCACCGTCTTCACTTGAATTTGTCGCGCATCGCCTGGATGCCGGGAATTTTCGCGAGCAGGTGCGTGTGCGTGGGCTCGAAGAACTGCACGAGCGAGCGCTGGTGCCGACCGACGAGGATCGTGAAGATGTAGCCTTCGTGGCCCGGTGCACGCAGCGTCGGATGATAGCCACGGTCGATGAGAAAGGTGTCGCCGTGCCGCGTCATCACGACTTCGGGCGCGCTGCCGCCGCCTTCGGTTTCATAGCGGAACTGCGCGCCGAAACCGGTCTCGGGGCGGTAGCGGTAGTGGTAGATTTCCTCGAAGTCGGTCTCGTCGGGCGGGCGCTCGGTGTCGTGCTTGTGCGGCGGGTAGCCCGACCAGCAGCCGGGGTCGCCGTAGAGTTCGCTCACCAGCAGGTTGCCGGCGCGGCCCGCGCCGTTCTGCCCGAGCACGTGGAAAATCCGCCGGCGCGAGTGCGTGTCGTGTGAGCCGACCTCCACCATCTCGACTTCTTCGGGCGTGATGCGAAACGGAGAAAAGGACTGCACACAGACGGCGCCCGCCACCGCGACTTCGGTGCCATCGCGTAACGCTCGCACCGTCACGCGTGGGCCCGTGCCGCAATAAACCGAATCCGCATTTCCGCTCCAAATATCCGCCCGCCGTCCGACGCGGGGGAATTCCTGCGCGCCCACCGCGATATCCGCCTGGCCCGACAGCACGACGCAGACCGTCTCGCAACCCGGCGCCTCAAACGTGTGCGACTCGCCCGCGCGCAGCCGCAGCAAATTGAAATAACTCAGCGCCGTCACCTCGCCGTGCGGCGTGACGAGCGGTTGGTTGCGGTTGTCGTGGGCGCGAATCAGTCGGGGCATGCGGGTGAGGGTGAGGCCAACGCGATGGCAGCAGTCGCCGCGCAACGCCAGCCGGCAATCGCGGCGGGCCGCGAGGAAGTGCGCTTTTCCAAGCGCCCGGTTTTAGTCGGGACGCGGCGGCGGTTAAGAACCCCCGATTCGTCAAGACCCCAAGCGCCAGCGACAACCACGCCACGCGCCCGCCTCACTCGCGTCTTGTGCCGCGCGGGCTTTGGCCTTTTTTCGCGGGACGATGAACGTCTGCATCATGATCGCCGGGCTCGGGGAAATGCAGCGCGCACGATTGCAAGCCGCGCTGCCCGGCCACGCCGTGACGTTTGCCGCCGCGCTTTCCGAATCCGAAAAACGTGCCGCGCTCGCCGCCGCCGAAATCGTCTTCGGCAACGCGTCCGCCGGGTGGTTCGACGCCGCGCCGCGCCTGCGCTGGGTGCAGCTCGACTCGGCGGGCGTCGATGCGTTTCTCGCGATTAACGGCGTGCCGCGCGCGACACCGGTGCTGCTCACCAATCTCGCCGGCTTCTACGACCGCGCGGTCGCCGAGGCCGCACTCGCCGGCATTCTTGCCTTTTACCGCCAGCTCCCACGCCTCCTCGTGGCGCAGCCAAGCGCCCACTGGATCAAAACCGATGTCGAGCCCGCGATCCGCGCGCTCGACGGCCAGTCCGTCCTGATCCTCGGCGCCGGCGCGATCGCGCAGCGGCTCGGTCGCGTGCTCGCGGCTTTGGATGCACGCGTGACATTTTTCTCCCGCACCGCGCGGCCGGGCTCGCTCTCCTCCGTCGCCGAACTCGATCATGTGCTCGGCGCAACCGATCTCCTCATCAACACGCTGCCGCACACGCCGGAGACGATTGGGTTTCTCCACCACGCCCGGCTCGCGCGCCTCAAGCGCGACGCCGTCGTCTGCAATGTCGGCCGCGGCTCCACACTCGACGAAACCGCCCTCGTGGAACTGCTCGACGACGGCCACCTCGGCGGCGCCGTGCTCGACGTCACCGCGATCGAGCCGTTGCCCGCGTCGAGTCCGCTCTGGCGTCATCCCAAAGTGCTCCTCTCGCAGCACACCGGCGGCCGTTTCCCCGGCGAGACCGACCGGAAGATCGACGTGTTTCTCGCCAATCTCGCGTGTTTCGAACGTGGCGAGCCGCTGAAAAATCTCGTGGCGACGAGCCGCGGCTACTGAGCTGCGCGCCTGAGTTTCGGCCCGGTCACCGCTCCTCCCCCGCCATGAACCCCACCCGCCGCAGTTTCCTGCAAAGGTCCGCATTGCTCGCCGCCGCCCTGCCGCTGGCGAACACGAAACTCCCCGCCGCGTCCGCCCCCACGCCTAGCTCGCCTGCCCCCGGCTCGGGCGACCCCGCAGTGCGGCGCGAAATCCTGTTCAGCCCGGGCAACATCACGGAGCGGAAAAATTGCTACGACCGTTTCGAGCCGTTGAAGAAGTCGGCGCAGAATCCCGTCCTGACCGCGCAGATGCCGTGGGAAAAAAGCGGCATCTGCTGGGGCAGCGTCCTCCGTTCGCCGACGGACGGGAAATTCAAGTTTTTCTACAGCACGGATTTTCCCGGCGCCCAGGAAGGCGCCGTGCTCGTCGATCATTCGATGCAGGGGAAAAATCACTGCGTCGTCTGCTACGCCGAGTCCGACGATGGCCTCGTCTGGCGGCGCCCGGCGCTGAACCTGCATTTCGCCGAACAGTTTCCCGGCAACAACATCATCCTCACGTGGACCTCCTACTACAACGACTCGCCCTCGGTGATCGAGGATCGGCACGAGCGCGATCCGCAGCGGCGCTACAAGCTGATGATGTTTCACCTCGATACGAAGAACCGCGACCTCAACGGCTGCGCTCTCTTCGTGTCGCCCGACGGGCTGCGCTGGACCTTCACCGGCACCGTGCTCCCCGCGCAGGATGCGGCGTGCCTCTGGCAGGACCGCCGCACGGGCCGCTACTACGCGTTTCTGAAGGACCGCCTCGGCAACAACCGCAGCCGGATGATCGCCCACAGCGATGATTTCAAGACGTGGAGCGAGCCGCAGTGGATCTTCACGCCCGACCACGGCGATCATGACGGCACGAATTTCTACAACCAATCCGCGTTCACGCTCTGTGGCCGCACGCTCGGGCTTCTCAACCTTTACGATCTCACGACGCAGATGACGTGGGTCGAGCTGATCGAGAGCGGCGACAATCACAACTGGCGCCGGATGCCTTCGCGGCCGCGCGTGCTCCAGCCCGGCGCGCCGGGTTCCTACGACAGCGGCGGCGCCTACGTCGGCCTCGCGGAGCCGATTCTCGTCGGCGACGAATACCGCTACTATTACTACGCGTCCGCCGACCGCCACGACGCGGCCGATGACGGCGGCAACCCCGCGCAACGCCCCGCGCTCGCGTTCGCCACGTTTCGCAAAGACCGCCTCGTCGGCCAGCAGACCGAGCACGAGGGCGCGTTTGCCACGCTGCCCTTCGTGTGTCCCGGCGGCCGGCTCTTCCTCAACTTCATCTGCACCGGCGAGGTGACCGTCTCGATCAAGCGCCCCGGCTACGGTGGCGAGTATGAAGGCTTCACTACCGCGGACTGCGTGCCCGTGACCGGCGACCACCTGCGCCACGAGATCGTCTGGAAAGCGCACCCAACGCTCGACGCGCTGAAGGGAAAATACATCCGCCTGAAAATCTCGGGCCGCAACGTCGTCGCCTACAGCGCCACAATCGAAATCTGAGCCGCGAAGTCAGAGTCCGTAGGCGACAGATGCTAACTCGTCGATAACGCCTTGGTCGGATTCTCCAGCAGCGTGCGCGAGTTTTTTGCCCAAACTGGCAGAGATCGACGAAGCAGCCGGCACTCGTAGCTTGCGCAAGACTTGGGCTTGGTAGCGAACCGATCCACCGCGCATCTGGACGGAGAAGGCGCGAATTTGCATGAGAACACTCTGACTGCGCAACAGGGCCTGCAGCACCCGCAGGTCCCAGCCTTCCGACGTCACCCAATAGACATTGTGATGCGGATAACACCGGCCGTTTTCAAAACCGACCACGCCACCTGCCTGAATGTCGGGGATCACCAATTTGGGCCGGTGCGTCAGTGCGAGCGTGACGCGATCAATCGTGCGATACCATGACTCGCGGCGTTTTTGCGCGACGTGCCGCTTCATGAGCGCCGGGCGGTGTTTTTCGAAATAGGCAGCCAGTCCGGGAAATTTTTCCAGATCGCGCAGGCTGCCATCGTCGGCCGCGTCGTATGGGTTGATCAGATAGTGTCCGGACCATTTTACGCAGTCGGGCGCGACATCTGCCGCCATGACAAGCGGAAGTTGGCATTCGGGTTCGATGGATTCGTCGAGTGCATCGCGGACAAATATTTGATCCAATCCCGTCGCCACTCCGATACCGACCTTGGTTTCGACGGCCGAATCTTCGAGCAAAGGGTGACGTTCCGCGAGCGCGGCCAACACATCGTGACTCTTTCGCTCCGTCGCGGTCCAAGCCTCACCAGTGCCATACCACGATTTGAAAACCTCCAATTTCCGTGACGCTGTTTTTCCGTTGGCCGGCCGGAGGGATTGCAAGGTGATGAGATCGACGCTTTCCAGCGTAGCAGCCCGCGTCGCTTCGCCACGGAGGCGGTCGATCACGGTGATGCACGGATAGGCTGATACATCCGTCGCAAACGGCTGGGTGTGCTCAAGGTTGAGGTAGTAGCGAACGTGGAATTCCCGCGCGATCAATTGGCGCAGACTGCGGCCGTAGAGATTTTTGGCGAACCGGTTGGCGCAGATGTAGGCAAGCGCACCGGTGGGCGAAAGCAGACGCAGACCGTTCTCGAAAAACGCGACGTAGAGATCGGCGCGATCCGTGCAGGTCGGGTAGAGTTCACGGTAACGGGCGAGCACGCGCGGCGGCAGTTCCTCGATGCGCACGTAGGGCGGGTTGCCGACCACGAAGTCGTAAGAAGAAGGCCAACTGGTCAGTAAAAAATCGGCATGCCGAATCCACCGTTCACTGAGAACCACCGCGCGTGCGGGCGGACAACCTCCCGCCTGGAGCAAATCGGCAACTTGGCGGCGGGCGAGAGCAACGAACCCGCTGTTCAAATCGCACGCAGTGACCGCGTCAGCCAGGTCATCGTCATTCCAGTCCACCTCGGTGCAGTGGAGCCGTTCGGACGAAATCAAGCGGCGGATGATCTCCGCGAGAAACGCACCGTCGCCGCAACTGGGCTCAAGCAAGCGTCGATTGGCGAGGCGTTCGGCATCCGGAGCATAACCAACCAAATCGAGAATCAGCGATGTGACCTCCGGCTTGGTGAACACTGCACCGACAGGTTCGGCCGGCTCGCGCCCCTCCCACACATCCATCCAACTCGTCTCGAACAGTTGCAGTTCCATAGAGGATGGCCGCTTGTTACCGACAGCCAGACAAGTGAGCGTGTAATGAGGTCGCGAAGCCAAACAGACCGAGCTGAGAGTTGAGTTCGGAGTAAGCGCCCAATTTTCCCCGCGGCGCCAGCAAGAGTGCCGTCCGGGTGTATTTGCGCTCAAGCACCAGACGTTCGCAAAGGATGGCGTAGCGTTGAGCGTAGGACGTGCCCTCGAAAATCTCGAAAGGAGGAAAAATGCTTTTCTTTAGTCCGACTGGGCGCGTGGATTTTTCCGCCTGCTCAAGGAAGAAGAAATAACCCAGCCAAGGAGTCACTTTGCCCATCCGACCTTCGCGAAACGCTGTCCAAAAATCAGTGGAATTGCCGATGGCCTCTTCGCTGCGGTTGTTAAAATTGTTACCGAAGCTGCCTACTTGCGATTTCAGTTCAACTGCCGCGCAGAGGTGGTCTCGGCGCACTACGATCATATCCCATCGCTTTTGCGGGCGAAAAAAACCCGGCAATTCGATGCCGGCGTTCAGTTTAATTTCGTCCGGCGAAAACCCCGCGGCGCGAGCGGTCTCGACGAGTAACTTGAGGACGGAGTTCAGGTGTTGCCCTGCGGTAACTTCTCCGCGCGTGCCGGCATCTCGCACGCCGCGCTTACTCTGAGATTTCGACTGGCCGCGACGATGCTGCCAATACGCTTTGACGGCCTCGCCAATGCGCTGCCAAAACTCAGCCTCCGACCAAGGGAAATCACCGGCAGATGACATGCGCGCGACGTTGGCATCCTTGCGGCGCGGTAGTCAAAGTCTAGGTTTGGCTTTCCGCGAAGCAGCGATGCGAAGGCTTTGTGATTGGAGTCAGCCGACGCTTCACATCTCGATTCAGATTTCCCAATCGTCGAGCTGCAGCCCCGGAAGGCGGCTGAATTCACGCGGGTTGTGGGTCATCGACGTCAGATCGTGGTGGAGCGCCACCGCGGCCCGATCACCACCAAGAAGCGAGCCCCGTGATTTCCACCCACCTCCCCCAGATCGCCGCCATTCGGCCTGCGCTTCTCGGCGGCGGCGACCTCAGCCTCCACGAACCAGGCGCGCGGGCTTGCGCTCGGGCCGGGCCATAGGCTGAACTCACGCCACCTCTCCGCCTTTCTTGGCCCCCGCATCGGCGCGTTTTTGCCGCAACCTCCCGTTCACCCTCGCCATGCCCTCCGCCCCAACCGCCGCCATCGTTCACTCCTCACGCCGCAGTTTCCTGAAAAATTCCGCGGTCGCCGGCACGGCCGTCGCGCTCGGCTTCCCCGCCGTGCTGCGCGCGGCCCGCCCCAACAGCCGCGTGCAGCTCGCCGCCATCGGCGTCAGCGCCCGCGGCTACGCCGATCTCCACGGCGTCGCCTCGCACGCGCAGGCGAAGTTCGTCGCCTTCTGCGACATCGATCAGGCCAGCTTCGCCAAGGCCGACGCCGATCATCCGGGCACGCCGCATTTTTCCGACTTCCGCGCGATGCTGGAGAAACTGGGCGACACCGTGGATGCGGTCATCGTCGCCACGCCCGACCACATGCACGCACTCGCCGCCGTGGAGGCGATGCGGCGCGGCAAGCATGTCTACTGCGAGAAGCCGCTCGCGCACACCGTCTGGGAATGCCGCCAGCTCCGCCTCTGGGCCGAGAAAAAAGGCGTCGTCACCCAGATGGGAAACCAGATTCACTCTTCCGTCGAATATCGCCTCGCCACGCGCTTCGTCCGCGAAGGCGTGATCGGCAAAGTGAAGGAGGTTCACTCGTGGCTTGCGATTACCGGCAACGAACGCACGCGCCTCCTCGAGCCGCCCGCCTCCGGCCCCGTGCCCAAGGGCGTCGATTGGGATCTCTGGATCGGCGGCGCGCCGATGCGGCCGTTTGCCCCGGACGTCTACCATCCGTTCGCCTGGCGCGACTGGCAGGACTTCGGCAGCGGCGCGCTCGGCGACTTTGGCGCGCACATCTTCGATCCGGTTTTCACCGCGCTCGGCCTCTCCGCGCCGCTCACGATCGCCGCCGATCACAGCGGCATCAACCGCCACATCTGGCCGACGCGCGAGACGGTGCGCTACGTTTTTCCCGGCACCGAATTCACCGCGGGAAAAACCGTGCAGCTCACGTGGACCGACGGCGGCCTCAAGCCCACGCGCAAGCAGGCGCAGCTCCCCGGCGATCTCGAGCTGCCCGCGAGCGGCTCGCTCTTCATCGGCGAGAAAGGCAACATGGTCCTTCCGCACGTTGGCGGCCCGCGGCTCTACCCCGTGGAAAATTTCAAGGACTTCACCTACCCGAAGGACATCAAGGGCCTCAACCACCATCATCTCTGGATCGACGCGATCCTCGCCGGCGGCCGCACGAGCGCCGGCTTCCACTACGCCGGCCCGCTCGCCGAGACGGTGCAGCTCGGCAACGTCGCCACCCGTGCCGCCCAGCCTGTGGTCCCGAAACGCGGATCGAATGTCGTGAAAGAAGCCCCCGCGTTGCAGTGGGACGCCGAGAATCTCCGGATCACGAACAACCCCGAGGCGAACGCGCTCCTGACCAAGTCCTACCGCGCCGGCTGGGAAGTGCCGGCGGCGTAGGGCAACAGGGAATGGCTTGAATTCAGGTCGCTGCACTACACCGTATCACACGTGAAAACAGCCGCTCCATCGCGCCGTCACCCGAAATCGTTTCGCCTCCCGGCGCAGCTCGTGGCGCGCGCCGCGCGCAAGGCCCGGCTCCAAGGCAAGAGCGTGACGGACATCGTCACCGAATCCCTCGAAGCCTACGTCGCGAAGGGCCCGCTGCTCGGCTGCTGCACGCACTTGGGCCTCAAGGGCCGGCCCATGCCGGTCAACACTTCCTCCATTCCGTTGGATGAGTGGGGCCCGCTCGCGCGGTGAAATACCTTCTCGACACGCACATCTGGCACCGCGCAATCGACGATGCCAAACGCGCCGCGCAGCCGCTTTCACCGGCAATCCTCAAGGTGCTGGAGGACGAGCCTGAGCAATTGGCGTTGTGCGACATCAGCCTGCTTGAACTCGCGCGCCATCTCGCCGACGAAGGTAACTCCGAATCCGCGTGCACCGCAGCGATTGCGCGCGGGGTGGCGGCGCTGCGCGTGCTGCCGGTCACACCGGCCATCGCCGTGCGCTCCTACGTGCTCGACTGGCCGAAAAAAAGCGGTCGTGAACAACACCGCGATCCCGCCGACCGGCTCATCGTCGCAACCGCGATGCTGCACGGCCTCGTTCTCGTCACCGAGGACGCCGAGATGCACCACCGCGCGCCGCGCTGGCGGCTGCCAG